>VGYL01000034.1 GCA_016872975.1 Planctomycetota bacterium | reverse complement strand
CGTACCGAGATAGACGCTGTGCAGGACGGCAGTGCCGCCGGCGGCCCATTGCAGCAGGGGCATGGCCACACTGAGGGCGCCGTTCGCCGGATTGGGCTTGCGGGCCTTCAGAGCACCGGCCATCCGACTGACCTCTTCCG
The DNA here is from genome assembly GCA_016872975.1 of Planctomycetota bacterium. Classification (GTDB taxonomy): domain Bacteria; phylum Planctomycetota; class Phycisphaerae; order Sedimentisphaerales; family Anaerobacaceae; genus PLanc-01. The sequence goes on along the minus strand of VGYL01000034.1, from coordinate 19,729 downwards.
CGCTCAGGGCCCGGGTGTACAGCCGGACGTCGCTGAGGTAGCCTTGCCAGGCCTCCACCACGCCGCTGTAGGCATCGGCGCCCATGTAGAAGGGATTCGCGGTGACGGTCTTGATCATCGTATTGGTCAGGGTCCTGGCCCCGTCGCGATAGTACGTCAGGGACGTCCCATCCTTGACGAGCACGTGATGGACCCAAACGCCGTTGGGAATAGACATGTAATTGATCCCGTTGGCGTACGCACCGTCGTCGTTGTAGCACTCGAAGCGCGTGGGCGTGAACTTGACGAACTGCAGCGGCGCGGTCGTTCCGCCGTAGCGGTTACCCAGAATCACGTCGTTGTTCGTCGCCTGGCTGGTGTGCTGCTTGGCCCAGAACGCCCACGTAAAACGGTTCTCCATGGTCATCGCCGGGATGATCGCGGTGGTGGTCACGCAGCCACCGGTGCTGTCTGTCCCGTTGAAGCCGATGACCATGCCGCGCTCGGGGTCCTCCACCCAGACGGAGCCCGCGGTTCCCAAACCGCCGTTGGGATTGCGGATCGTGCCGTTGCGACCGTTGGCCGAGGAATCGGCCGCGAGCGTACCCTGGCCCTCATCCAGTTTCCACCAGGCGAAGAGACTGGGGTCCGCTTGCTGCGCCATCACTTGCCCCGCGCTGCTCAACAGGAGCAGGGCGGTCGTCAGAAAAACGATGTGCCTGTACATAATGAACCTCCATACCAAAAAGTCCCGACAAATCATGGCCCTGTTCAGCCATACACGCAAACTCAAGGTCTTGTGAGGCGGATATCATCGATGAAGATCCGCCCCGCGCCGCCGGCCGCGGGGGTCTGGCGGTCGCCCACACCGAGATACAGCGTCTTGACCCGGCTCAGGTTGACGCCCGTAAATTCGCTGAGTGGGATCTTCCACTCGACCCAGGTATTCTTCGTCAGGGCCGCGTCGTTCGTGACGACGGCGGTCTTGCCGGTGCTGTCCTCGAGCGCGAGGTACAGCTTGCCGGCTCCGTTATTGGCGCGGCCCCGGAAGAACAGCGAGAGAGTGCCCACGTCGCCGGCCGTCCAGTTCTGCACGGGCGCGAACGTCCGCTGGGCCTCGCTGTAGAAGGGCGCCTTCACATTGTTGTAGTCGAGGGGCATCGACTGCTTGCCCCCGTGGACGATCGTCCGTTCCGCGAAGGGGGCCTGGATATAACCGACCTGCGAGCCGGTGTTGTTGGTCCAGCCGTCGATCCAGGTGTCGAAGATGGCGCTGCCCTCGGTATCTGTATAGCTCTCGAAGTCGTCCACAAGCAGGGGGGTGGTGAAGCTCCAGACCGCCCCGGCCTTGATGACGCCGCCGGCCACGGTCTCATCCACCCGCCAGAAGTAGGTGGTCACAGGTTCGAGAGTTCCCGGGACAAAGGTCGTTTCCGCCTTCGTTCCCTTGTCCGTGCCGGTCGCCCCCTGGGCTACCGCCTGGGCGTCGTTGCCGAAGAAGACGCGGTGCTGGCTGGCCCCGACCCCGGGCATCCAGGAGAGCGTGGGGGTCAGAGACATCGTGGTGGACTGATCCGCCGGTGTGGGGTAATAGGCTTTCGTGTCCTGGGTCACGAAGCTCCAAACGTCGCCAGGGTGGATGGTGGCGCCGTCGGCCTTGATTTCGTCCACCCGCCAGTAGTATTTCGTCCCCGGCTGCAAGGGCACGGGGTGGTAGAACAGGGTCAGGACGCCGCGCGGACCGACGAGCTGATCCGCCCCCAGGTCCGGCGTGGTGCCCAGATAGACGTTGTGGAACATGGCGCCCTCGCCGGCGGTCCATTGGAACAGCGCCATCTGGACCCCCACGGTGCCATCGGCGGGACTGGGCTTCTTGGCCTTGAGCCGCCAATCGGGCATGTGGGCCGGTCCGTAGACGATGAAGTCATCGAAGTCCATCTTGCCGCTGTAGGCCTGCAGTCCGACCCGGCCCTTGGTCCAGGCCGCATGTTGCACGTCGAACATCTCCACGCCATTGACATAACCGGCCATGCCGGTCTTGGTCACCACCAGCATGATGTGGTACCAGGTTCCCACCTGTAAGGAGTTGGGGACTTGCCCCAGCATCGTCGCGGTGCCCCGGTTGTAGGCGTAGGGCCGGGACTCCGTATTGGTCCAGCCGTTGACGATCCAGCGGTAGAAGCGGGAATTGGCCGTGTTGCGGTCCGCCCAGACCTTCGGCGGCTGCTCGACGCGAAAGAGCACGTTGACCGGCGCATCGCCGGTGGTCAGCGGCCGGACCTTGAACTCGATCGTGTACTCCTCCCAATTGTCGTTCCAATGCTTGGCGGCCACCAGGCTCGCCAGCCAGGGATCTGCTGTGCTGACCTGCTGGTACAGCCCGTCGTTGACCTGCCAGTCCCCCGTGATCACTTCCCACTTGTCCTTGGATGCCACGGGATCGTTGAAGTCGTCCGAGAAGTAGATCTGGGCGCCCGCCGGTGCGGCGACCAGCGTGACGATCGCTACCACTGCCATCGCTGTGAACACTACGAGTCTTCTACCAGTCATTCGTTTCCTCCTGTCCGAGACGAGGGGACCTGCCCAGGAACGCCAATCTTCTGATTGGCAAAAAGGGCCGATCGGGAGATCGGCGCCGGGTTCCAAACGCGACACGTCGCGTTTGGGAGCCCTTTCCCAGGGCAGACCGCCACGTTCCACACTGGGAGCCTCTAACAGAATGAAGACTGCCGCATGTCATTGCGAGCGAAGCGAAGCAATCTCCTACCCATAGGATCGTGATTGCTTCGTCGCTGACGCTCCTCCCAAGAAACCGGCGGTTTGGGTGCCATGTCTACGGCTTTGCGTAGACATGCCTACGAGGCGTAGGCATGGCACGGGCCCCCAAACGCGATGAATCGCGTTTGGGGACCCCACCCTGGATCCGGCGGGTTTCTTTCTCCTACCCGCCGCGCAGCGGCTTCGCGACTCGCAAGGACATGTCCACGCTCATTCTGTTAGAGGCTCCTACAATTCACAAATCACAAATCATCCATCATAAATCATAAATTCCTAGGGTCTGGTGACCCGGATGTCGTCGACGTAGATGCGGCCGCTGCCGCCCGGGACGGGGGTCTTGCGGTCGCCCACGCCGAGGTACAACTTCTTCGCCCGAGCCAGATTGACGCCGGTCAGACTGCTCAGCGGGATCTTCCACTCGGTCCAGGCGCTCGTGTTCGTGGCCGCCGGATTGGGATGGGTCGCGAAGGCGCTTCTGCCGGTGCTGTCCTCGATCCCAACATACAGACGGTCGGCACTGTTCGTCAGATCCGGGTCGTCGCCGATCCACATCTGTTGCCAGGCGCCGGCGACGTTCCCGGTGGTGGCCGCGCCGGAGAACTCGGCGGTCGTGGTCGCCGCCGTGTTGTGGCTGGTGACACACAGGCCGATGTAGGCGTTGGATCCCATCGCGACCGTCGTGGAGACGACCTGCCCGGCGGCGTTTCTGATGTCCGTCCAAGTCGTGCCGTTGGCGGAGTACTGGGCCGTGAAGGCATTGCCCGTGCGGGTGAGCCTGACCCACTGCGGCGCCACGATGCCCGCCTGGGTGGCGCTGCCGCAGCCGGCGTTGGCGACCTGGCGCCAGCCGAAGGAGGCGCCGCTGCTCCAACTGATGATCATGTACGCCATCGCCGAGCCGTCCGCGAGGGTCTCCCGGATCATGACACCGGCTTTGGTCCAGGCGTGGGTGTTCACGAGGCTCTCGACCTTGACGGTGACGGAGCCGTCACCGGTGAGCCGCTTGTAGACGAAGCGGAAGTCGTCGGCATTGTCCCAGATGTCATGGCCCGAGGCGCCGACGGTGAAGGCGTTGTTGCCCTTGTCGAGATAGCGAAGCGGGTTGCCCCGGAACCAGACGCTCAGGTCGGTCACGCCGTGGCCGGTCCAATCCTTCAGAGGCGCGAAGGTGGTTTCCGCCTCGCTGTAGAAGGGGGTCTTGAGGTTGTTGTAGTCCATGGGCATCGACTGCCGTCCGCTACGGACGATGGTGCGCTCGGCGAAGGGGGCGACCAGATTGCCCACGGTCGAGCCGGTCTTGTTGGTCCAGCCGTCGATCCAGAACTCGTAGATGCGGTTGCCTTCCGCATCCGTATAGCTCTCGAACTCATCGACGATCAGGTAGCCCGGGACGGTGAATGACCAGACGTTGCCTCTCTGAATGGTCGTGCCGTCGGCCTCCACCTCATCGATGCGCCAGAAGTAGGTGCCGCCGCCGAGCTCGACGAGTCCGGCCAGCGAGAAGCTGGTACCGCTCTGGCGGCCCCGGTATGCGGGCGAACTCGGATTGGCGGTCTTGACGGCCGCCGCGTCCTTGCCGAGATAGACATCATGCCGGGCCGCCTTTTCGCCGGCGGTCCAGGTCAGCGCCGTGGCGGTCTGGATGTCGACGCTGGCATTGTGCGGCGGCTGCGGATTCGAGGCGAGAAGCGGGTCGCCCTGCATGGCTTTCTTGATCTCGTCCACCGTCAGGGCCCGGCTGTAGACGCGGACGTCATCCACCGTGCCGGCGAAGAACTGCGCCGCCGTCGAGTGCCGTCCGAACTTCAGCGTGCCGACCTCGGCGTCGGGAACCCCCGCCACGCCCGTGGTGGTGATCAACACGCCATTGACGTAGGCCTTGAGGGCCGTGCCATCGAAGGAGGCCGCGAGGTGGTACCAGGTGTTGCCGGCGAGCGTCCCAAAACTGGCGGCCGACCAGGTCCCGCCGATACAGATGGCCGCGGTTCCGCGGAACGTGGCGTTGGTGTGGTTCCAGGAAATCTGGTAGTTCTTCTCCCGGTGCATCGGTCCGGTCGGCGTGGTGGCCGCGGGCGCCGCCGGGCTGTTGACCCAGACGCCGATAGTCCACTTCGCCAGGTTTTCCGTGTAATTGGTTTCGACGTAGTCCGTCGTGCCGTTGAATTTGAGACCGCCGGCCAGATAGCCTTCCACCCACTGGGGATTGCCCATCAGGGTCCCGTCGCGGTCGTAGCCGGAGTAATCCACGGCGGAACCGGAGCCTTCGTTTTCGAGCTTCCACCAACCCACCAGCGTGGGATCGGCCTTGACGATGACCGGCCGCGTCGTGAACTTCCAGACCTCGCCTGGGACCTTGGTCCCGGCCAGACCTATCTCGTCCACGCGCCAGTAGTACGTCGTGTTTGGCGCCAAGCCGTCCAACTGCAATGAGGGCGTCTTCTGATTGCCCTTGAAGGTGCTGGCCGCGCCGGCAGCAACGTCATCGCGGTTCGTGCCGACATAGACATCATGGTTCAAGGCATTCAGTCCGGCGGTCCACGTCAGGGTCGCGGTTGTCTTCATGTAGGAGGCGCCGTCAGGCGGCACGGGCGTCCAAGCCGTGGCCGGCATGGCCCGGAAGCTCCACACTTCACCGGTCGCAATGGCGCCATCGGCCGCGATCTCGTCGACGCGCCAGTAGTAGGTCGTCCCCGGCTGCAGACCGGCGACATGGTAATACATCACGAACGGCAGGCGCGTGCCCACCTTGTGGGCGGCCGTGAGCTCGGGCGTCGTGCCCAGGTAGACATCGTGGAACAGGGCGCCGTCACCCGCCACCCACTGGAACAGCGGGGAGGCCACACCCTGCGCGCCGTTGGCGGGAGCGGGATTGGCTGCTTCCTTATAGCCCGGGGGCGTCTTGGTGGCCAGGTCGTTGATTTGCTGGTCCGTCAGGGCGTGATTCCAGATGTGGACTTCGTCGATCATTCCCCAGAATGAGCGGGTGGCGCCTTCTGCCGTCCTGCCGATAAGGACCGGGTTCGTGTCGGCGGTGCCCGGCAGCACCACGTTCGCACCGCCGACGCCGGCCGCGAGGCCGTTGATGAAGTACCGGTGCTGGCCGCCTTCGACCTTCACGGCCACGTGTACCCACTGCCGGATCGGCACCGGTGTGGCACTCGTGCTGCCGATGTAGGCACCGCTGGGGCCGGTACTGAAGTGCAGGGGACCGGCCGTGGTGGTGTACAGGCTGTAGGACCGCGGCGCGTTGCCCTTGGCGACAATGCCCTGCCAGCCTTGGGTGCCCGGCCCACCCGTCCTTTCCGCGTAGATCCACGCTGAGACGGTGACCTCGTTGGTCACGCACAGGTTGACGTTGTGGGGGATGGACACGTGGTCGTCGACCCCATCGAGCTGCAGGGCCTTTCCGAACTTGCCGTTCACCCACGTGGGACCATTCATGAGCGTGCCGTCGTGGCCGTTGCCGGAGCGGTCTTTAGCGACCGTCCCCGTTCCGTCATCGAGCGCCCACCATCCCAGTTGTACCGCCGTCGCGGCTGGGGCCAGGCCCAGCACGACAGCCAGGATCGCGATTGTTTTCTTGCACATGGTTGTTCTCCTTCATGCAATGCTGTGGATCCTCACGTCTATTTGCGGGCCGGGCGGATCAACCGCCGGCCATACGGTTCATGCCGTACAGATCCTCATGGTTTGGTGACCCGGATGTTGTCGACGTAGATGCGGCCGCTACCGCCCGGGACGGGGGTCTTGCGGTCGCCCACGCCGAGGTACAGCGCCTTGACGCGGGCGGGATTCACGCCGGTGAAGCTGCTCAGCGGGATCTTCCACTCGGTCCAGGCGCTCGCGTTCGCGGCCGCCGGATCGGGATGGGTCACGAAGGCGCTTCTGCCGGTGCTGTCCTCGATCCCGACGTACAGCCCGGCGGCGCTGTTCGTCAGGTCCGGATCGTCACCGATCCAGACCTGCTGCCAGGCGCCGGTCACGCCGCCGGTCGTCGCGGCGCCGGAGAGCTCGGCCGTCGTGGTCGCCGCCGTATTGTGGCTGGTCACGCATAGACCGACGTAGGCATTGGGTCCCATCGAGACGGTCGTGGTCGTCACGGTGCCGTCGGCGTTTCTGATGTCCGTCCAGGTCGTGCCGTTGGCGGAGTACTGGGCGGTGAAGGCATTGCCGGTGCGGGTGAGCCTGACCCACTGCGGGGCGGTAACGCCCGTCTGGGTCATGCTGCCGCAGGCGGCGTTGCCGACCTGACGCCAGCCGAAGGAGACGCCGCTGGCGGCACTGACGATCATGTAGGCCATGGGCGAGCCCGCGTCGAGGCTCTCGCGGATCATCACGCCCGCCTTGGCCCAGGCGTGGGTGTTGACCAGGCTGTCGACCCTGACGGTGACCGAGCCGTTGCCGTTGAGCCGCTTGAAGACGAAGCGGAAGTCGTCGGCATTGTCCCAGATGTCGTGGCCGCTGGCACCGACGGTGAACGCGGCGTTGCCCTTATCGACGAAGCCGATCGGATTGCCGCGGAACCACAGGCTCAGGTTGGTGGTGCCGTAGTCGGTCCAGTTCTGCACCGGCGCCAGCGTCATCTGGGCCTCGCTGTAGAACGGGCTCCCGATATTGTTGTAGTCGATGGGCATGGCCTGCCTGCCGCTGTGGACGATGGTTCGTTCCGCGAACGGAGCCACCAGATTGCCGACGGTCGAGCCGGTCTTGTTGGTCCAGCCGTCGATCCAGGCCTCGTAGATCCGGTTGCCCTCGTCGTCGGTGTAGCTTTCCATGTTGTCCACGATGAGGTAGGCCGGAACCACAAAGGTCCAGACGCGGCCCTTGTGAATCGTCGTGCCGTCGGCGCCCACCTCGTCGATCCGCCAGAAGTACGATCCGCCGCCGAAGGCCACCAGTCCGGCCAGCGAGAAGCTGGTCTGGGTTTGCCTTCCTTTGTATTCGGGCGCGCGGGTGTCGGCCGCTTCGACGGCGTCGCGAGAAGAGCCGAAATACACGTCGTGGCGGGTCGCTCCTTTGCCGGCCGCCCACTCGAGCATTTCCGCGGCGCGCACGTCGATCTCGGCGTTGTGGGGCGGTTGCGGGTTGCCGGCCCGCGTGGGGTCGCCCTGCATGGCTTCCTGGAGCTTGGCCTGGGTCAGGGCCGCATTGTAGATGCGGGCCTCATCGATCAATCCGCTGAAGAACCGCGCGCCTTCCTGGGTGTTGCCCAGGCGGACGGTCGCGGTGTCCGCGGCGCCGACCAGGACGACGTTGCCGCCGCCGGTGCCGGCCGACTCGCCGTTGATGAAGTACTGATGGGAGCCGCCTCGGACCATGGCGCAGACGTGCGTCCATTCGCCGGGCTTGACCGTGCCGGTGCTGACGGACCCCACATAGGCGCCGGCCGAGGTCGTGCTGAAGTGGAGCGTGCCGGCGCGTTGGAGATACAGACTGTAGGAACGGACGGTATTGCCCTTGGCGATCACCCCCTGGTACTCCGCCACCAGATTGCGGGCGTTGATCCAGGCCATGACGGCCACCTGCGAGGTGACGGTCAGCGTCGCGTGATGGGGGATCTCGGCAAAGTCGTCCACGCCGTCCAAGTGCAGGGCGCCGCCGTCGTAGCCGGCCACCCACAGGGGATTGCCCCGGACCGTGCCGTGATTGCCCCGGCCGGAGGAATCCAGCACGAAGGTCCCGGCCTCCTCGTCCAGCTTCCACCAGCCGACGAGGTTCGGGTCCGCAAGCGGCAGGAAGGGAATGGTCCGGAAGCTCCAGATGTCGCCCTTGGTCTTGCCGCCGCCGACCTGGGTCTCGTCGATGCGCCAATAGTACGTGGTGTCGCCGGCCAGGGCACCGGGATCGAAGGTCGTGCCCGCCTGGGTGCCCTTGGAGGTACCGCCGGTACCGGCGGCCACATTCTCGCGGTTGGTGCCGAGGTATACATCGTGCGAGATCGCGCCGGTGCCGGCGGACCAGGACAGCTTGCCGTCGAGCAGCACATTGCGGGCCCCGTTGGCGGGACTGGGCGCGTAGGCGGCGGGAGGCGCCGGCGTGAAGCTCCACACGTCGCCGGTCGCGACGGTGCCGTCCGCCGCGGTTTCATCGATCCGCCAGTAATAGGTCACGCCCGGTTCCAGGCCCGGGACGTGATAGTACATCGCGAACGGCTGGCGCGTGCCAACCTTGTTGGCCGCCGTCAGATTGGGCGTGGTCCCGAAGTAGACGTCGTGGAACAGGGCCCCGTCGCCAGGCTCCCATTGGAGCAGGGGAGTGATAGCCCCGATGATCCCGTCGGCCGGGTCGGGTTTCTTCGCCTTCGGCCACGTGGGGGGCTGGCCGTTGAAGAGCGCTTTCACCTCCTGGGCCGTCAGCGGCACGTCATAGATGCGGGGATCGTCGATTGTGCCGAGGAAGTAGTTGGCCTCGCCGCTGGTGGTCAGGCCGATCGTCAGGTTGGCGGTCCCGCCGGTCGGAACGGAGGCCCCCTCGGCGGCCACGCCGGCCGGCTCGCCGTTGAGGTAGTACCGATGCCGGCCGTCGACGACGACCGCGACGTGGACCCACTCGTTCAGAGGCACTTGGCCGGTGCTCGTGCTCCCCATGTAGGCGCCGCTGACGCCGGTGCTGAAGTGGATGACGCGGTTGGCGTGCGTGTACAAGTTGTACAGGCGCGGGGCGCCGCCTTTGGCCAGAATGCCTTGCCAGGTGCCCCCGCCGGGACCGGTGTGTCGTTGGGCATTGATCCAGACCGCCACGGTGGCCTTGCCCGTGGTCGGAATCAGGCCCGGACTGTGGGGCACCTGCACATAATCGTTCACGCCGTCAAACTGGAGGGCCTTGCCGAGCTTGCCGTCCACCCAGACCGGCCCATTCACGAGAGTGCCATCGTTGCCTCTGCCGGAACCGTCTCGGGCGGTCGTGCCGGACCCTTCATCGAACGCCCACCATGCCAATTGACCGGCCGTCGCGTGCTGGGCCAAACCCAGCGCCAGCACGGCGGCCACGACCCTGGACATTTTCCTGCAACTCATTGCGATCCTCCTACCAAAGAAGCACCAGATCCCAAGCACCCAATCTCAAACACACCGCGCCAGCGGGGAGATCCATTCCAAGATCCGTCCGATCTGTCCGATCCGACGGATCTGTCGGATCAGACTGATCCGGTGGAATTTTGCCCTTCCGGCTTACTTCGGCTCAGCGTTTTTTACGAGATAGATATCATCCACAATCGATCTTCATGGTCGGGTCAGATAGATGTCATCGACGTAGATCAGACCGGCGCCGCCGGCGGTCTTGTCGCCCACGCCGAGGGCCAACTTCTTGATGCGGGCCAGGTTGACGCCCGTGAAGCTGCCCAGCGGGATCTTCCATTCGGTCCACTTGGACAGGGTCACGACCGCCGGATCGGGATGCACGACAGTCGCCGTGCGGTTGGTCGCATCGCGCAGGGCCACGTACACCGGCGCCGCGGTGTTGGTCAGCCGGCCGCGAACGTACAGGACCAGCGTGTCGACGCCGTTGACCGTCCAGTCCTGCACGGGCGCGAACTCCAACTCGGCCTCGCTGTAGAAGGGCGACTTGACGTTATTGTAGTCCAACGGCATGGACTGCTTGCCGCCATGAACGGTCTTCTGCTCGGCGAATGGCGCGGTCACGTAGCCGACCTGGGAACCGGTCTTGTTGGTCCAGCCGTCGATCCAGGTATCGAAGATGGCCTTGCCGTCTTGGTCCGTATAGCTCTCGAAATCATCGATGGGCAGGACCGTGGTGAAGCTCCAGACGGGACCCGCCTGGACGGTGCCGCCGGCGACCAACTCGTCCACCGCCCAGTAATAGGTCGTCGCGCCCTCCAGGACCCCGGGAGTGAAGCTCGTCTCCGCCTGCTCGCCCTTGGCGGCGCCGGCGACCCTCTGTTTCACGGCATCGAGATCGTTGCTGAAATACACGCGATGCTTGGTCGCCCCGGTACCGGGCAGCCAGGAGAGGGTGGGACGGACCGGGAGGGCACGGGCCCCATCGGCCGGATCGGGCTTGTACGCGGTCAAGGCCTGCGCCGTGAAGCTCCATACGTCTCCGGGATGGACGGTGACGCCATCCATCTCGATCTCGTCGACCCGCCAGTAGTACGTCGTCCCCGGCTGCAAGGGGGTCGTCCAGTAGAACATCGGCAGGACGTTGCGCGGACCGACAAGTTGCGCCGGCCCCAACTCGGAAGTCGTGCCGATGTAGACGCTATGGAACATCGCGCCGTCGCCTGCGCCCCAGCGGAACAGCGGCATCTGCACGCCCACGGCGCCGTCGGCGGGGTTGGGGTCCCGCGCCTTGCTGAAGGATGGGAGAATGCCCTGGGCCAGATCGATCACCTGCGCGGCCGAGAGGGCCCGCGTGAGAATGTAAATGTCGTCGAGCATGCCGTTGAACGACTCATCGTAGTCGGTGCGGTCTTCGCCGAAGCCGAGGGTGACGTTGGCCTCGGCGGCGCCGGGCGCGAGTCCGCCGGCGCCTTCGCCGACGACCTTGCCGTTGATGTAGACGCGCGAGAGCTTGCCATCGCAGGTGCCGACCAGGTGCTGCCACTCATCGAGGGCCGGCGCCGCGTTGGCGAAGATGTGCAGGTTGAGTTGGTCCGAGCCGCCCCATTGAATCCGGCCGTCGCTGTCGCGGAGCTGCAGGATCCAACTGCGATTGCCGTACGCGAAGCTCTTGCCGGCGATGCCCTGCCAGTTGCCGTTCTGTCCCCGCCAGTAGATCCAAGCGGAGACGGTCAGTTGGCCGCCGGCGGCGGGGTCCTCCTTGCCGCAGTTGACGCGGCTGGGCTTCTCCGGCTCCTTGTTGAACGAGGCCACCCAGCCGCGCTCCGGATCGGCGACGGTGGCGGCGCCGTCGACCGGCGTGCCGTGGCGGTTGTTGCCGGAATAGTCTTTGAAGTCGTTCTGGTGGATGGGGTAATGCGCCCACAGGGTCTGCGCGGAGGCCGCGGGCACGGTGACGCAAAACACCAGACCCAGCCACATCAGAATCGCTGCCTTTCCCATGTTCGTCTTCCTTACAAGAAAAACCTGATTGGATCAGAGTGGTAAGTAATCCCGGAAGCCCCGCATCCAGGCCGGCCAGACGGGCGTTCGGGCCGCGGCCCGGTCCTGGGCCCACTGGCGATGCCAATGCACTTCCCACAATTCCTTCAGACCGATCGGCCGGACGGACAGATCGATGAAGACGCCGTTGACGAACCCGTTGTGCCGGTTGATGCAGAAGCTTCGCATCGCGTTGCCGGTCCACTGCCAGTGACATTGACCGTCGAACTCCGGCGGGTTGTCATACGCCTCGGGCAGGCCGTCCACCCACTGGCAATCCACGAATACCGGTACCCGGTGGCCGCCCTGGACGTGGATCGACCGCCAGTTCTTGTGCGTGTGGATGCCGCCGGTGTCGTTGGCGACCCAGCCGTTGAGGCCGAAGCTGCCGTAGTCACCCCGGACCGCAAAGCCGGGGACGCTGGGAATGGCGCCTTTGCCGTAGACGCCCCAGCCGACGAAGGGGCCGGTGACGCCATCGCTGTAGAACTTCGTCGTGGCCGGGCAGGCGCGGATCTTGGGCTCGTGACTGTAGTAAGGCCGCAGGGCGGGGACCCAGCTATGCAACGGATTGCCGCCGGTCTCGTGGTGGAAGTAGCCGTTGTTGTCGCCGGTGTACATGGAGAACGTCAGGCCCATCTGCTTGAGATTGGACTGGCACGTCACGGCCAGGGCCTGCTTGCGCACCCGCTGCAACGCCGGCATGAGGATCGCCATCAGCAACGCGATGATCGAGATCACGACCAACAGCTCGATCAGCGTGAACCCGCCGCGTCCGGGCGCCGCTTTCTGGGGATGAGGTAGTGCGCAAGTGCGGATTGTGAAAAGACTTATAGTGTACCCCCGCGTCTGTTGGTGCCAGCACCCTGCCTGCAATGCCCCCATCCGAACGTCTCCTCCCGCCGGCGCCCCCGCACTCCGTGCTTGGAAAAAGGACCCGGCTGCCGAGATTGTCTGAGGCATTTCCCCGACGCGCAGTCCCACTATGCAACGGCACGTGGTGCCGCGGGTGGACTACGCTACAGGTTACACAACTTGATGATACCTCCGCAGTCCGCGATTGTCAACGACCTGCATCGATTTCAGACGGGAAAAGTGGACGTGCACGCAAATGTCGCGACTCTCGGAGGTTAGCGTTTGCTGAAGAGATTGCCGGGCAGTTGCCGGATCAGGCCCTTCAGACGCAGGGACACGACGCTGGCATTGACGGTCCCGGCGGCCAGGTCGGTGTCGGCGATCAGTTGGTCGATGTGCAGGGGTTCCTTGCCCAGGGCCTCGTAGACGGTCTTCTCGTGTCCCTTGAGGTTGAACCTGGTCGCCTCGAAGAGCGGGGTCTCCACCTTCTCAGTGGTCTCCTTTGCTGTAAGTGCCGTGTGGTCCTTGAGTTGCTCGCCGATGTAGCCCAGGGCCTCCATGACGTCCTCGACCGTTTCGATGAGCTTGGCGCCCTGCTTGATGAGCTGGTGCGGGCCGTGACTGACCGGCGAATCGACCTTGCCGGGCACCGCCATGACCTCGCGGTTGCTCTCCAAAGCCGCCTGGGCGGTAATCATCGCGCCGGACCGCGGGCCGGCCTCCACGACGATGGTCCCCAGGGACAGACCCGCGATGATGCGATTGCGGGGCGGGAAGTTCTCCGCCAGGGGCTCCGCCTGCAGCGGCAGCTCGGAAATGCAGGCCCCGGAAGCACTGATGAGCTCGAAGAGCTTGGCATTTTCCGGCGGAAAGACGCGGGACAGGCCGCAACCTTGGACCGCGAGCGTCCGGCCCAAGGCGGCCAGCGTGCCGGTGTGGGCGGCCGTATCGATCCCGCGCGCCATGCCCGAAACGATGGTAAAGCCCGACGCGGCCAGAAGATGCGCCAAACGCGAGGCCTGTTCCTGGCCGTAGAGGCTGCACCGCCGGCAGCCCACAATCCCGACGGCCAAGTTGTCCGCCCGGTCCAATGTCCCCTTGATGTACAGGACCGGGGGCGGATCGTAGATTTGCCGTAGCGCCGGCGGGTAGCGCGGGTCCTCCATGTGGACGATCCAGACGCCCAGCTTGCCCGCCCGCTCCAACTCGGCGCCACTATCGAACTTGCCCCGGCTGGCCGCGATCCGCTCGGCGGTCTTGGACCCCACGCCCTCCACCTTCATCAGGCTGCTGACCGAGGCCCCCAGGACCGCATCGACCGACCCGAACCGCTGGAGCAGCTTGCCAAACGTCACCGGCCCGACCTCGTCCGCCCGGATCAGCTTGAGCCACTTCTCGATCTCCGCCGAATTCTCTGGAACCTGCGCCATGTCTCCCTCCGTCATCAGCATGTACGGTGCGTCTCTTTCTTGATTTTCTCCTCGGTTGCTACCTGCAAGCTCGCGGACCAGTGTAGCAGATGCCCCGTCCCGCGCCAAAAGGTATTTGCGGCACGTACATGCTGGAAGTGTCGTTGAATGACTTTGTGTTCGCCCTGGGGGAAAACCCTCGGACAGTTGACGCGGCGGACGCCTCCACGTATCCTATCCCCTGTCGCAATCGTCAACAGTCAATAGTAAATCGTAAATCCAAGGAGACGTGACATGCAGCAGTGGATGAAAGCTCTGGTGTTGGTGGCGCTCGTGGCGATGATCTTCTGTATGGGGGCCGGTGCTCCCAAGAAGCCCGCCTTGATCAAGGTCCTGTTGATTACCGGCGACGATGTCGCGGTCCATCCCTGGCGGGAGATCTCCGAGACCACGCGCGAGATCCTCGTGGGGACCGGCAAGTTCGACGTCAAGGTCAGCGAGGACCCGCTGATCCTCGAATCGGCGACCGCCCTGAAGAACTACGACGTGATCGTCTTCACGATCTACGCGATGAAGCAGGGCGAGCTGCCCGCGCAGGCCCAGGAGAACCTGTTGAACTACGTCAAAGGCGGCAAGGGCTTCTTCGTCCAGCACCTGGCCAGCGCCTCGTTCCCGAAGTGGGAGGAGTTCGGCAACCTCTGCGGCCGCAAGTGGGTGATGAAGACCTCCGGCCACGGCCCCCGCAACGTCTTCGAGTCCAAGATCGCCGACAAGGAGCACTCCATCACCAAGGGCCTGAGCGACTTCACGACCGACGACGAGCTCTACGCCAAGCTGCAGGGCACCGGCGAGATTCACGTCCTGGTCACGGCGGATTCCGACTGGAGCAAGGCGACCGAGCCGCTGGTGTTCGTGAAGAGCTACGGCCAGGGCCGGGTGGTTCACAACGCCTACGGCCACGACCGCAAGGCCCTGATGACGCCCAACGTGCAGAAGATCATCGCCCGGGGCACCGAGTGGGCCGCCACGGGCAAAGTGACGCAATAGCCGTCTCCGAGGGTGGACGCCCGGGAGCGCACCGGGCGTCCGCCTCTTCGTGCCAGGTCGAGCCGAGATG
This sequence comes from Planctomycetota bacterium, assembly GCA_016872975.1. GTDB lineage: Bacteria > Planctomycetota > Phycisphaerae > Sedimentisphaerales > Anaerobacaceae > PLanc-01. The sequence continues at coordinate 4,532 of VGYL01000034.1, read as the reverse complement.
AGCACGGGACGCCGCAAACAGGGGAAACGGCCCGGGCCGCCACGCGCGAGCCGGACGGAACAGCGATCCGGACCCGAGGCGGCGGTTCGTGTGCCAGGGGCGAGTCGGCGTCTGTGGCTCTGTCGTCTGGCCGCGTTGCTCCTGGCGCCGGCGCTCTTTCTGCTCTTGCTCGAAGCCGGTCTGCGGCTGGGCGGCTACGGGTTTCCCGCCGCGGCCACCATCCCCTGTCAAGTCAACGGAGTCCCTTGCCGGGGGGACAACGTCAAGTTCGGCTGGCGGTTCTTTCCGCGGGCCCTCGCCCAGGAGTTCGACCCCTTCGTCTTTGCGGCTGCCAAGCCGGCCCACACGCGCCGCCTCTTCGTGCTGGGTGAATCGGCGGCGCAAGGCACGCCGGACTGCGCGTACAGCTTCGGCCGTATCCTGGAGGTCTTGCTGGACCATGCCCATCCCGGGACCGACTTCGAAGTCATCACCGTCGCCATGCCCGCCATCAACTCGCACGCGGTCGTCGAGATCGCGAAGGATCTGGCCGGGTACCAGCCGGATTTCTTCGTGGTCTACGTGGGCAACAACGAGGTCGTGGGGCCGTACGGGCCGGGTACGATCTTTGCGCCGCTGTCCCCGAGCTTGTCGCTGATTCGCGCGGGTATCTGCTTCAAAAGCACCCGGACCGGCCAGTTGCTGGCGGATGTCGCGGCCCGGCTGGGTGCGCGTGCACCGTCTCCCGAGGTCTGGCGGGGACTGGAGATGTTCGCGGCCGGCCGTGTCGCGGCCGACGATCCCCGCCTGGAAACAGTCTACCGCCATTTTCGCCGCAATCTGGCCGATATTCGCGACATCGCGGCCGGCAGCGGGGCGGGCGTCCTGTTCTGCACCCTGGGCGCCAATCTGCGGGATTGCCCGCCGTTCGCCTCGCTGCACCGGGCGGACCTCGGAAAGGACGATCTGGCGAAATGGACCGCCCTGTACGAGGCGGGGACCCAACGGGAAACGGCAGGGGACTATGCCGGCGCCATCGAGAGCTACCTGGCCGCGGCCCGGATCGATGGTCGCTTCGCCGATCTGCAGTTCCGCCTGGGACACTGTTACCGCCAGGCGGACGACCCCGAGCAGGCGCGGGAACGATTCGGATTTGCGCGGGAGCTCGATGCCCTGCGTTTTCGTCCGGACGATCGCCTCAACGCCATCATTCGGGAGGTGGCCTCGACGACCGGGGACGCGCGCGTCCAGCTCGTCGACGTGGAGGAGGTCTTTCGAGCCGAGAGTCCCGCCGGCATGCCCGGCCGCGAGCTGTTCCACGAGCACGTTCACCTGACCTTTCGCGGCAACTACCTGTTGGCCAAGATGGTTGCCATGCAGGTGTGCCGTGCCCTGGGGACCGCGGACGAACGGTCTTTGCTTGAGGAAGAGGGCTGTGCCCGGCGCGTGGCCTACAACGCCTGGGCGCACTACAACGTGCTCTTCAAGGTGCTCAATTACTACCTCCGTAAGCCTCCGTTCACGGGTCAGCTTTACCACGCGGAGCAGGTCCGGCGGCTGGAAGGGGACCTGTTGCGCGCGAATGCTACGCCGACCGCCGAGAAGAACAAGCAGATCGCCGCCCACTATCGCGACCTCATCGGCGCATCGCCCGGCGACATCTGGCTGCGTCTGCGGTTTGCCGAATTCGCATCGGTCTTTCTCCGGGACGAGCCGACCGCGGTCGAGGAGTGCCGCCGGGTGCAGGCGCTGGCGCCGCACTCGTACAAGCCGCACCTGTCCCTGGCGCTGTCCTTGGGGAACCTGCACCGCTTCGAGGAGGCGATCGAGTACCTGAACCAGGCGGTGCGGATCAAGCCGACCTGCGGCCAGGGATACCACATGCTGGGCCTCGCCCATCAGGCCCGGGGCCGTCCGGACGACGCGCTGACGTGCTACGCCCGGTCGGTCCGGCTGTCCCCCGACAACGCCGAAGCCTACCGCCGGATGCACGACATCCTGTTGTCACAAGGCAAGGCCAACGAAGCCCGCGCCATCCTCCGCCAAGCCGCCGCCGGCGGGCCTGGAGACCGGCCCTTCCGGGCCAAAGTAGGGCATCTCTGGGAGCCTCTAACAAAAGGAAATCATCAATAGCAAATCATCGATCATCAATGGAAGGGGCCCTTCCCCCCCCATCATTCCACTATTCCAATATTCCAGTTCTTCCCTTCGAGCGACGAGCGAGGAGGCCCGAGCGACGACTTCCGGCACGGAGAAAATCGACAAGCGGAACGATCCAAGCGCTTGCCTCGGCCGAGAAGAGGAAGTAGGATGCGACCGACGATTGGAGCCGGAACAGGGTGGAGAGGCTGTGGAAAGCGGGGCGCGTCCCTCGTCTTCCTGCCTCGTTTTCCTTTGACGGGCAAGACGAAGTAGACAAGCAACGCGAGCAACGGATCGCCCAAATCGAAGGGAAACTGGCCCAGAGAGTATCGCTGGATCGGCGCTTCATGGTTCATTGGAACCTGGGCTGCAACGGGAACGGTTCGCATGATTAAAGACCAGCACATCGAATGGAAGGAGTCGTGGCGGGACGAGTACCTCAAGTGGGTCTGCGCGTTCGCCAACGCTCAAGGCGGCGTGCTGGAGATTGGCCGGGACAGCAAGGGAAAGGTTGTCGGCCTGCCGGATGCCGCCAAGCTCATCGAGGACCTGCCCAACAAGATGCGCGACCTGCTCGGCATCGTCGCCGACGTGGACCTGCGGGAGGAAGCAGGTGCTCAAAGGCGCGGCCTTGGACCGGTTCCTGCTGGGACGCACGGGCAAGCGCTGGGATACGCCAGCATGTCCACCCTTTCAACTCAAAAGTACGCTAAAGCCGGATGAGCCCCAAACCCCAAGAGGCACAGTAGCTGGCAGCTTCTGGATCGGTTGACAGTCGTCAGTTCCCAGTTGTCAGTTACGGCCTTCGGCCTGAGGTTGCCGCGCTGGGCTCGCAATGACATGTTGATGATTTGGATCCGATGCCTGCGGCCTGCGTCCTCTGCGGTTGGTCAGAAGAAATCTGCGCCAATCGGCGTAATCTGCGGTTGGAAGGCAGTGGTCGGTCGCCGGTAGTCTGTAGTCGGTAGCCGGCCAGAGAGAGGCTCTCAGACGACACTCCTTCTTGCGTCTTCTTTCGTTTCTTGCGGCCGTGTTCTCTTGTCTTGGTTCGCGCCACGACGGGAAATTCCCTTGCATGGCGGAGCCGGAACGGTTACCAAGGAAGCGAAGCACGGGTCGGAGAAGGGGAAGTGGGTTTCGCTTCCCCAGCCGCAGGGCCTGGCGGTGTGTGAGTCAGGCACAGGACCCAAGGCATTCAGACGGAACGAGGCACATGACGAAGAAGGCATTCATCACCGGGATCACCGGCCAGGATGGCTCGTATCTCGTCGAGCTTCTGCTGGGCAAAGGGTACGAGGTCTGGGGCCTGATCCGGCGGAGCTCGTCGTTCAATACGGGCCGCATCGACCACATCTACATCGATCCGCACGAGCAGCCGCGACTGCGGCTGGTGCACGGCGATATGACCGATGGCAGCAATCTGGCGGCCCTGATCGGCGAGATCAAGCCGGACGAGGTCTACAACCTGGCGGCCCAGAGCCACGTCCGCGTCAGCTTCGATCAGCCGATCTACAGCGTCAACGTCGGGGCCCTGGGCACGTTGCGGCTGCTGGAGGCGATCCGCTCCAGCGGGCTGCCGATCCGGTTCTACCAGGCGTCCAGCAGCGAGATGTACGGCAAGGTGGTCGAGACGCCGCAAACGGAGAAGACGCCGTTCTATCCCCGCAGCCCCTATGCCTGCGCCAAGGTCTACAGCTTCTGGCAGACGGTCAACCACCGCGAGGCCTATGGCGTGTTCGCCTGCAACGGCATCCTCTTCAACCACGAATCCCCGCGCCGCGGCGAGACCTTCGTGACGCGCAAGATCACCCGGGCCGCCAGCCGCATCAAGTGCGGCCTGCAGGAAAAGCTCTTTCTCGGCAACCTCGACGCCAGGCGCGACTGGGGCTTCTCCGGCGATTACGTCGAGGCGATGTGGCTGATGCTCCAGCAGGACCAACCCGACGACTACGTCATCGCCACCGGCGAGTGCCATTCCGTGCGGGAATTTCTCGATGAGGTCTTCGGCTACCTGAATCTGGACTGGCAGCGGTACGTCGAGATCGACGCCCGTTACTTCCGGCCCAGCGAGGTGGACCTGCTGCACGGCGACGCGAGCAAGGCCCGCCGGCTCCTGAACTGGCAGCCGCGCGTCGGCTTCCGGGAGTTGGCCCGCATGATGGTCGACGCGGATATGAAGATCGCCGAGCGGGAGTGTGCGATGCGGGATCACGATGCCAAGGACGGTGCTGCGCGATGAGTGATTACTTTGCGAGCCGACGTGTCGTGGTGACCGGCGGGGCCGGATTCCTGGGGCGTTACGTCACCGAGGGCCTCCGCCAACGCGGGTGCCGGCACATCGAGATCCCGCACATTGAGCAGTACGATCTGGTCAATCCGGCGGGTATCGAGCGGATGTATGAGGATATGCG
>VGYL01000033.1 GCA_016872975.1 Planctomycetota bacterium | reverse complement strand
CCGATGAACGGCTCGGCATCTTGCTAGGTGTTATCGCAGAGTAAGCCGTTCTTGTGCCTCGTACGTAAGTATCTGTGGTATAACAGCTTATCGGCGTAGAGACGTTTCTCGTAGCGTTGTAGTACTAAGAGCCTCTAACGAAATGAGAACTTGATACGGATCATGTCATTGCGAGCGCAGCGAAGCAATCTCCCACTCGTCGGACTGAGATTGCTTCGTCGCTGCGCTCCTCGCAATGACATGTTCAGGCTCATTCCGCTAGAGGCTCTAAGGTGTCACCGTCAACGCCTCATTGCGGCTGGCGTCTCTGGCCCATCCGCTGCAATTGCTCCATCGTCATGCCCATGGCCGTGATCTTGTCCTCGAACTGCTTCTGGCGCTGTGCAACCATCTGCTCGAGCACTTTGGCAGTGGCCTTGGCGTTCTCTTTCTGGGCGGAGGCCAGCGCCTCCTGCAGCGGCTTCAGAGACTCGTTGTGCTCCAGCAGCAGTTGCCGGCCGCCTTTGAGCCGGTCGAGGTTCTGCTGCATCGACGCCAGGATCTGCTGCTGCTCCTGCATCCGTTGGGTCATCTGTTCCCGCATCTTGGTCCGCTCCTCTTCGGACATGTCCTGGAACGAGCGGTCCTGCGAGCCTTGGGCGGCGCGTTCCGACATGGCCTTGAGCTTGGCCACTTGCTCCTGGAGCTCGGCCAGGGCTTTCTGCTGCGTCTCGCCCATCGCGCCGAACCCGCCGCGTCCGCCCCGCGTTGCGCCGCCGCCCGCCTGTCCGTAGGCCGTCCAGGCGACCGCGGCAACGAGCAGAGCACCCACCACCAGAATCGTGCTTCTCTTCATGGGACTTTCTCCTGATTAAAAATGTGATGCGCCCGGGACCCGCGTCCCACGGCGGGACCGAGTCCCCCGGCGTTTCATTCGGTTGTTGCCTACCGGATAATGACGCTCGCCAGGATTCTCTTATTGCATCGCTACCGGACCGTCAGCAGCGTCACCGACTCCTGGTCCTTGACGAAGATCCGGTTGCCCGCGAGGACCGGATGGGCGTAGATCGGCGTGTCGGAGACCTTGATCTTCGCCAGTTCCTGGTACTGCCCGGCGTCGGGCTTGAAGACGGTCATCTCCGCGCTGCTCGGCAGAGCCAGCAGACACGCGCCGCCGTCGACGATCGACGTGAAGCCCTGGCGGTCGCGCGCGGTCGCATCGGTCCAGGCGGTCTTGCCGGTCCGGGCGTCCACGCAGAAGAGATTGCCCCTGTCCGACAAACCGAAGAGGACCCCGTCGCGAAGCACCGGCGTGTTGTACTGCGGGGCGATCTCCGGATTGCTCCAGAGCTCGGTGACTGCGAAGGCGTCTCCCTTCTTCTCGATCTTCACCGCTTTGATGCCCCGGCCCGAACCCATATAGATTACCGTCTGGCCGTCGATGATGGGCGTCGGGGCGTTGTAGGCCCGGCCCTGTGGCACGAAGGGCTGTTGCCAGAGCAGCTTGCCGTCCGCCACGGCGATCCCGACGATGCTCTTTTCCGTCAGGGTCACGATCTGTTTGACCCCGTCGGCCGTCATCAGGGCCGGCGAGCCATAGTCCGGTCCTTCCGCGCCCCAGCGCCACTTCTCGTCGCCCGTCGCCAGGGCAAAGGCGATGAGCGCCCCGTTGCCCTGCCCGCCGACGTGCGCGACGGCCATGCTGTCGACGACGATCGGCGACGTGGACGTGAAGAACCGGGGCACGACCTTGGGGAACGGGTCCTTGCGCCACAGGACCTTGCCGGTCGCGGCGTCCAGGCAGGAGACGACGCCCGCCACGCCCAGCGTGACGACCTTGCCCTCCACGACGGCCGGCGAGCTCCGGGGGCCGGGATGCCGACTGGCCGCGCCCGTCACGGCTTGGGCCGTGTACTTGTCCTTCCAGATTTCCTTGCCATCGGCGGCATTCAGGCACAGGGTGACCTCCTCCTCGCCCTGGCGGGCAAAGACGAAGAGCTTGTCGCCCACCAGGGCCGGGGTCGCATCGCCGGTGCCGACGGTGGTTTTCCAAGTCTGTGTCAACTGCTCGGGCCATTTCTCGGGTGTGGCGAACCCGCCGGCTTTGCCGTCCCGATTGACCCCGCGCCACTGGGGCCAATCCTGGGCCCCTGCGCCGCCTGCGCCGAGAAGGACCGCGCAGACCGCCACCATCGCTCTGGTTCGCATCATCTTCTTCATGGTAACCTCCCGCTTGACTTGCCACGCCGAGCCGCACCGGGTTGCACACGCGGCAACGGAACTCCGGTGCAGCTTGCGGTTATATTCTACCCGCTACATTTCGCCTTGCGATACCTACCGGCAAAAAAAATGCGCAATTTTTCTCCAATTTCTTGAAACCATGCGGCGGCGCCTCCGCACTGAGTACGGTGGAGACCGAGCTGTCCGGATCGGGGCACGGCTCCGTAGATGGGGTCTGCGCAGGTGGCATGAGAGAGAGGATGATTCCAACTATTTTGACAAGTCTCTCGTCGGACAGGCCGGGGGACCGGGTATAATGCTGAATCGAATGTGCTGAACCCGCGCCATGCTCCGGAGGTACTGGCATGTTGCGGAAACGCTTACGGTGTTCCTGCCAACGGGTGGGGGCGCCGCCGATTGGGTAGGGATGGGAAATGATGCGCCCGCTGTCAGACAAGTCCTGTCGCCGTCGCTGCCTGTGGCTCGCGGCCTGCATTGTCCTGGTTTTCGGCGGGGTATCGCGGGCCTCGGCCGCTTTGGATACCGAGGCCTCGCGCGGGCTGCTCCGAGTGGGCCAATACGAGAGATGCCTGGAGGCGTCGCAGAAGGCCATCAAGGACGGCGCATTCTCCACCCAGTGGCGGCTTCTGGAGATCGAGTCCTTGCTGGCGCTGGGGCGATACCCGGAGGCGGCGGATCGCGCCGACGCGGCGATCCGGGATTCCCGCACGGATATCCGCCTGTTGGCCCTGGCCCACACGGCTTTCCAGCAAACGGGGCGCGCGGACGAGGCTGCCCGCATGCTCCAGATGGTCTACCGCATCGCCAGCTACCGCCGCAGCGAATACCTCAGCAGCACGGAGGTGGTGGCGCTGGGCCAGTGCCTGCTGCGGCTCGGGGTCGAGCCCCGGCTGGTTCTCGACAACTTCTACAACGTCGCCCTGCGCAACGACCCGAACTGCCGCGAGGGGTATCTCGCCGTCGGGGCGCTGGCCCTGGCCAAGCAGGACTACAAGCTGGCCGCCGACCGCTACCAGGATGGAGTGAAGCGGTTCGGCAATGATGCGGATCTCCACTATGGATTGGCGCGGGCTTTCTACCACAGCGACCGCAAGGCGATGATCGCTTCCCTGGATGCCGCCCTCCATGTCAACCCCCGGCATGTGCCGGCGTTGGTGTTGGTGGCCGAGCACCAGATCGACTGTGAGCAGCGCGAAGGGGCCGCGCAATCGTTGAATCGGGCGCTGGCCGTCAATCCCTGGGACCCGGACGCCTGGGCCTATCAGGCGGTTTTGGCCCACCTGGCGAGCGATCCCAATGCCCAGAAGAGCCGCCGGACCAACGCTTTGCAGTTCTGGCCGAACAATCCGCGGGTGGATCACCTGATCGGCAGAAAGTTGTCGCAGAACTATCGTTTCTCCGAGGGCGCTGCCTGCCAGCGCCAGGCGCTCAAATTTGACCCGGATTACCTGCCTGCTCGCATCCAATTGGCGGGCGACCTGCTGCGGCTGGGGGATGGCCAAGGCTGGGCTCTGGCCGTCGAGGTCAATAAGAAAGACCCTTACAACGTCGAGGCGTACAACCTCGTCCATCTTCACGATGCCCTGTCCGAGTTCGCGACCCTGTCGGCGGACGGACTGCTCGTCCGGATGGACAAGCGCGAGGCCGCCATGTACGGTGACCAGGTGCTGGAGCTGCTGCAACAGGCCAGGTTGAAGCTGGGCGAAAAGTACGGGTTTCAGCCGGACGGCCCGGTCACGGTGGAGCTGTTCCCGAGCCAGCAGGACTTCGCGGTCCGCACGTTCGGCATGCCAGGCGTCGAGGGCTTTCTGGGCGTCTGCTTCGGCAAAGTCATCACCGCCAACAGCCCCCGCCCCGGCCTGGTGTTCAACTGGCAGGCGATGCTCTGGCACGAGTTCTGCCACGTGGTGACCCTGAGCCTGACCGCCAACAAGATGCCCCGCTGGCTGAGCGAGGGGATCTCCGTCTACGAGGAGGCGCAGCACAATCCTCTGTGGGGTCAGCGGATGAACCCCGACTACCGCCGGCTGATTCTGGAGGGCGAGCTGACGCCGATCGGCAATCTCAGCGCCGCGTTCCTGAGCCCGAAGACGCCGCTGCACCTGCAATTCGCCTACTACCAGTCGGCCCTGGTGGTGGAATTCCTTATCGAGCGGTATGGCCTCGATTCCCTCAAGGCGATCCTCGCCGATCTGGCGCAGGGCGAAGAGATCAACGCCGCCCTCGCGCAGCACGCCGGACCGCTGGACAAGATGGAAAAGGAGTTCGAAGCGTTTGCCCGCCAACGGGCGGAAGATCTGGCGCCGGGCGTGGACTGGGAGCAGCCGGCACGTGAGCAGCTCCGTGTCGAGGGCGTCTCGCCCTCGGACCGTGGGCAGGATGCCCGCGACACACAAACCTGGACCCAATGGCTGGAAAAGCACCCCAACAGCTTTTGGGCCTTGACCTTGCAGGCGAGGAGTCTGCTGGCCGCCCGCCAGTGGGAAAAGGCGAAGGCGCCCCTGCAAAAGCTGATCTCGCTCTATCCCGGGCACGTCGAGAAGGGCAATGCCTACCAGCTCCTCGCCGAGGTGCACCGCCACCTGGAGGAGACTTCGCAGGAAGCCGAGGTGCTTGGCGCGTGGGCGGGGCTGTCGTCCGATGCCGCCGAGGCGTACCACCGGCTCATGGAAATCGGCACGCAGCAAGAAGAATGGGCGCAGGTTGTCGAAAACGGCGCGCGCTATCTCGCGGTCTATCCCATGCTCCCTGCCGTGTACGAACGTTTGGCGCGGGCCCACGAGGAGTTGGGCCGTGCAGAGCCGGCCGTGCAAGCGTACCGCCGGTTGCTGTTGCTCGATCCTTCCGATCCCGTCGAGATCAACTATCGTCTGGCCCGACTGCTCCAGCCGCGGGACCCCGCCGCGGCCAAACGCCACCTCCTGGAAGCGCTGGCGGACGCCCCGCGCTTCCGCGCGGGCCACAAGCTGCTGCTGAAGATCCTGGAGGACCCATGAGCGCCCGGCAGGAATCGAAACGATGTCGCCAGGTTCGTAGTGTGCTCGTCAGAGCATCTCTTCGTAGGGCGCGCGTGGGTTCCCAAACGCGATGCATCGCGTTTGGGATACCCGTCCCCGCTCGCCTGAAGGGAGTCGTGCGAGGACGCACGACCTACGAAGAAACGCCTCACGGCGTCACAGCCAACGAAGCCGTGTCATGTGCAACGACGTTGCATCCAGGGGACCCGACCAGGCTCATTTCTTCGTGGGCGTTCGGACAAGCGTGCCATGTAGGGTGGGGCTTGCCCCACCAATCGGGTTACGGTGGGGCAAGCCCCACCCTACACTGCCCCCGCGCGGGTGGGGCAGATGCCGGTCCAATCTCCCTTATGTCATTGCGAGGAGCGCAGCGACGAAGCAATCTCCTCCCGTTCGCCGAGGTGGTGCGTGGTACGCACTCTCCGGGGTTTGCCACGTATCGGCTCCTGCTGTTGCTGGTCGTGATCGTCCTGGCGGCTACGGCGACGCTGGCCCAGAGGTATTACGATCGCCAATACGACCGTCGCGGCGTGCCCAACTGGCAGCCGGACAAGGAGTTCTCCCGGGATCTGTTCACGTTCGTGCGCATCCAGTATTCCTCCGGCTACGGCGGCTATGGCCGCGGCCGGGGCCGGGGCTACAGCGGCGGCAGTTGGGCGACCGATTTCCCCGACAGCGACCTGAACTTCTCCTGGCGCCTGCACCAACTGACCTCGATCGAAGTGGCTCCCGATCCCATCGTGCTCGAATTGACCGACCCGGAGCTGGTCAACTATCCCTTCATCTACATGCTGGAGGTCGGCCGGCTGGTCTTCGAGGAGGAGGAGGTCGAGGCCCTGCGCGCCTACCTGCTCAACGGCGGATTCCTCATGGTGGACGACTTCTGGGGCGAGGCGGAGTGGTTCAACTTCTACCGCGAGATCAAACGGGTGTTTCCCGATCGCGAGCCGGTCGAGCTGGACCTGGACCACCCGGTCTTCAACATCGTGTTCCAACTGAAGGAAAAGCCCCAAGTCCCCAGTATCAACGTCGCCCTGGCGGGCCGGCCCTACGGCATCACCTGGGAGCGCGAAGACGCGCGCCAGGCGCACTACAAGGCCATCCACGACGACAAGGGCCGGATGATGGTCATCATCTGCCACAACACCGACCTCGGCGACGGCTGGGAGCGCGAAGGGGAAAACGAGTGGTACTTCCGGGAGTTCTCCGAGAAGAAGGCGTACCCGATGGGGATCAATATCGTGGTCTACGCGATGACCCACTGAATTGGTGGTCCCATGAGTCCTATAGGATAGATCGGGCAGATCAGACAGATCGGACGGATCAGAAAGGACACGAGCCTTGAACAACGAAGCGTATGAAGCGGAACGGCAGGCGGTGGAGCAGATCAAAGGGGCGCGCGAGCGCATCGGGGCCGAGCTGGCCAAGGTGATCGTCGGCCAGCAGGATGTCATCGAGCACCTGCTCATCGCCGTGCTCTCCGGCGGGCACTGCCTGGTCACCGGCGCGCCGGGATTGGCCAAGACGCTGCTGGTCAAGTCGCTGGCGCAACTGTTCGATCTGAAGTTCCAGCGGATCCAATTCACGCCGGACCTCATGCCCGCGGACATCACCGGCACCGAGATCCTCCAGGGCACGGACCGGGACCGCCGGATGGTGTTCATCAAGGGTCCCATCTTCGCCAACATGATTCTCGCCGACGAGATCAATCGCACCCCGCCCAAGACGCAGGCGGCCATGCTCGAAGCGATGCAGGAGCACCACGTGACCGCCGCGGGGGTGGGTTACGCGCTGCACGAGCCGTTCTTCGTCTTCGCTACCCAGAACCCCATCGAGATGGAGGGCACGTACCCGCTGCCGGAGGCCCAGCTCGACCGGTTCATGTTCAACGTGTCCATCGGCTATCTGTCCGAGGACGATGAAGTGTCCGTCGTCCGCCAGACGACCGCGACGGAGCCCGAGCCGGTGACGCGGGTCTTCAGCGGCGAAGACCTGCTGCGCTTTCGCGGCGTGGTCCGCCGGGTCCCCGTCGCCGAGGACGTGGTGCGCTACGCGGTGCGGATCGCCGCCGCCTCGCGCCCGAGCCCGGACAATCCGCTGGAGTTCGTCAACGAGTGGGTCACCTGGGGCGCCGGCCTGCGGGCCTCGCAGTACATGGTCCTCGGCGCCAAGGCCCGCGCCCTCCTGTACGGCCGCGCGCACGTGAGCTTCGACGATATCCGCGCCCTGGCCTATCCGGTCCTGCGGCATCGCGTCCTGATCAACTACCGGGCCGAGGCCGAGGGCGTCGTCGTTGACAGCCTCGTCGAGCGCCTGCTCAAATCGGTCAAGGAGAGTGGCGCGAGGTGAACCTGTAGGGTGGGGCTTGCCCCACCGAAATGATCGTGGTGGGGCAAGCCCCACCCTACGAGTGGCCAAAGCTGGTAAAGGAGAACAGCCTCAGGTGAAAGATCGAGCGGTTCCATCCCGATCCGAGTTCACTCTCGGTAAGGCCGACGGCCTGATCGATCCGGCGGCCCTGATGAAGATCAAGTCGATGGAGCTGCGCGCCAAGGCGGTCGTCGAGGGGTTCTGGAAAGGGATTCACCGCAGTCCGTATCACGGCTTCTCCGTCGAATTCACGGAATACCGCCAGTATGCATTCGGCGACGACCCCCGCTATATCGACTGGCGGGTCTATGCCCGCAGCGACCGGTTCTACATCAAGAAATTCGAGGACGAAACGAACCTGCGCTGTCACCTGCTGATCGACCACAGCCGCTCCATGGGCTACGCCTCGGGCGCTTACAGCAAGGCCCAGTACGCCGGCACGCTGGCGGCGACGCTGGCGTATTTCCTCTTCACGCAGGGCGACGCGGTCGGCCTGGCGACCTTCGACGATCAAATCCGCGAGTACCTGCCGCCGCGGAACCGGGCGAGCTATCTGCGGCGGTTGATCCTCGCCCTGGAGGCGCAGCCCCGCGGCAGCGCCACGAACCTGGGGCCGCCGTTGCAGCGGTTCGCCCAGATGCTGAGCAAGCGCGGGATGATCGTGCTGATCTCCGACCTGCTGACCGCGATCGACCGGCTCGAGCGCGATCTCGGCTACCTCTGCGCGGGCGGCCACGACGTGGTCGTCTTTCACGTTCTGGACCCGGCGGAGGTGAGCTTCGATTTCGACAAGCCTGCCCTGTTCCAGGACCTGGAGTCCGGGCGCGACCTGTACGTCGATCCGTCCGCCGCCCAGAAGGGCTATCAGCACCTGCTGGACGGCCATCTGGCCAGGACCCAGTCCATCTGCCAGAGTCTTGGGATCGACTATCACCTGTTCGCCACGGACTGCCCCTTCGACCTGGCCCTGCTCGAATTCCTCCGGCATCGCCTGCGCAGCCGCAAGCGGCTCCGCCGCGTCCACGGCCCGGGAACGGGGAGGACGCTATGAGTTACCAGAGGGAAGAAAATCCGAATTTCGAAATCCGAAGCTCGAAACAAATTCAAAATCCAAAGCACGAAGGTTCAAAACGCTGTCGCCACGCGGCGGAGCCGTTTGGAGTTTTGGGTTTTCTTCTATTTGGAATTTGTTTCGGATTTCGAATTTCGGATTTCGAATTTCCGCGCCGCGCGGCGTTTGGGATTTCCACCCCTAGCAGCACAATTGACCGGAGGGGGCCATGAGTCTCTTGTATCCGCTCTTTCTGGCCGGTCTCGCCGCGGTGGCTCTGCCGATTCTGCTGCACATGATCCGCCGGCACACGCGCCGGCGCGTGGCGTTCAGCTCGCTGATGTTCCTGCGGGCGAGCCTGCCGCGCTTCCGCAGCCGCAGCCGGCTGGAGCACGTGGCACTGCTCGTCCTGCGCTGCACGGTCTTGTGCCTGCTCGCCCTGGCCTTTGCCCGTCCCTACTTGCTCCGACCCGCCGCGCCGGGCGCCGCCGGCGCGAGCCGGCGCATCGTTCTGCTGATCGACACCAGCGCTTCCATGCGCCGCGCCGACCTGTGGACCCAGGCGGTCAACGAGGCACGGGCGGTCCTGCGGGACGCCGGTCCCGCGGACCGCGTGTGCGTGATGAGCTTCGATCAGGAGACCCGAACACTGATCGGGTTCGAGCAGTGGCAGACGATGGCGCCCGGCCCACGCGTCTCCCTCGCGGCACAGGAGGTCTCCCGCTGGTCGCCGGGCTGGTCGGCCACGGATCTCGGCCAGGCGCTGCTCACCGCCGCCGAGGCGATTGAGGATGATGAGACCAACGACGCCGAGCAGGCGCGGGCGAATCGCCAGATCGTGCTCGTCAGCGACCTGCAGCAGGGCAGCAAACTCGATGCGCTGCTCGCCTACGAATGGCCGCAGCGAACGGAACTGGTGGTCAGAACGCTTCCCTGTCGCGGCGCTACGAACGCCTCGTTGCAGTTGGTGACGAATCGCGATTCGCTGGCCCCCTCACACGACGACGATCTGCCCGATATCCGGATCACGAACTCGCCCGACGCGACCAGCGATCGCTTTCAACTGCGCTGGGTCGAGGCCGCCGCGCCGCGGCGAGGGCGTCCCGCCCTTGAGAAACAAAGTCAGGACAGCCGCGCGGCGCAAGGGCAGGACGCTTCTGCCGCTTCCGGCCCGACTCTCGACGTCTATGTCGCCGCGGGTCACAGCACGGTCGTGCGCGCCCCGGTGCGGCCCGGCGGGCCGGCCCCCGCGAAGCTCGTTCTGACCGGCGACGATCACGATTTCGACAACAGTCTCTACCTCCTGCCCGAGCGGCGCCGGCAGGTGAACATCCTCTACCTCGGCAGCGACGATCCGAACGATACCGCCGGGATGTTGTACTACCTGCGCCAGGCCTTCGGGACCGGCAGGGCGCTGACTTCGCGCATCGCGGCCCGTCCCGGCCGGGCGACGCTGAGCACAGCCGACGTGGACATCGCGCACCTGATCGTCGTCACCGACCCATTGAGCCAGGCGAACCTTGCGGCGCTGCGCCGCTATCTCGAATCGGGCAAACCATGTCTGCTCGTGATGAAGTCGCCCGAGACGGCTACCGTACTGGCCGGCCTCGCGGGCGTTGGCAGGATCGAAGCGCAGGAAGCCGAAATCGATCGCTATGCGATGCTCGGCCGGGTCGAGCTCGATCACCCGTGGTTGAAGCCGTTTTCCGATCCGCGCTTCGGCGACTTCACGCGGATTCATTTCTGGAGGCATCGCCGGGTCGATCCCGCAGATTGTCCGGAGGCGCGGGTCCTGGCCCGGTTCGACAACCGCGACCCCGCCTGGCTCGAGGTCCCCATCGGCCGGGGGACCCTGCTGGTCTGGACCAGCGGCTGGCACCCCGCGGACAGCGACCTGGCCCTCTCGTCGAAATTCGTCCCGCTGCTGTACGGCGCGCTCGAATACGGCGGGACCCTCGCCGAGCGTCCATCGCAGTTCTTCGTCGGCGACCCAGTGCCTCTGCCAAGCCGGACATCACCGGCGACGGCGGATCTTCAGATCCGCAAACCCGACGGCACGACGGTACCCATCGACAAAGACCAGGAGGTCTTCACCCAGACGGACCTTCCCGGAATCTACACGATTGAATCCCTGGGTGGCAGCGTCAAGGCCGAAGGCCAGGCTCGTAGTGTGCTCGTCAGAGCATATGAAATAGCGTCTGACGACGCCACTACAAACGCGCTTGACACTGCCACGCCGTATCATTCGCAGTTGTTCGCCGTCAATCTGGCGGCCGCGGAAAGCAAGACGGACCCGATGCCCGTCGAGGAGTTGGAGAAGCTCGGCGTCCTGCTGAAGCCGGCGGTGCCGGTGGTCTCTGATGTGGCCCGGCACACCGCCCGGCGCCACAGCTTCAGCGACATGGAGTCGCGGCAGAAGCTCTGGCGCTGGGTGCTGGCCGCAACGTTACTCATCGTGTTGATCGAAACCTGGCTGGGCGGCTGGCTCACGCGCCCGAACCCTGTAGAAGCACGGGCTGCCGGCCCGTGGGAACATGGCTCCGAGGGCCATGCTACGGAGGAGCCGCTATGATCGAGGAAGCTCTTCGCACACAACTCGAACCTGTCGTGGACCGTCGCCGGCGTCTGTCCTTGGCCTGGCGATTATCGCTCTACTGGTTGACGGCGGGCGTCGTGGGTCTTTTCCTGATCGGCGCCGACCGCCTCCTGGGCTGGCGCTCGCCTCTGGCGCTGGCCAGCCTGTGCCTGGCGGTCGTCGCGGCCACGGTCTGGGCCATCTACCGCGTGCGCCGTCTGCGGCCCGACTACCGCGCGATCGCGCGGCATATCGAGCAGCAGCATCCGGATTTGAAGGCCCTGCTCCTGGCGGCCATCGAGCAGAAGCCCGAAGGCCCGGAAGGCCGGTTCGGCTACCTGCAGCACCAGGTCCTGTTGCAGGCGGTCTCCCACGCGACCCACCATGATTGGATGCAGACGATCCCGCCGCGGACGCTGGCGCTGGCCAACTTCAGTTGGTTCGCCGCGCTGGGCTTTCTGCTGTTTGTCCTGTTGCTGCTGTGGCCGGCCCATCGGCCCGGCGCCCCCGCGCGAACGGTGCTGCTGCAGGGCGGGTACAGCATCACCGTAACCCCCGGTGACACCGAGGTCGAGAAAGGCTCGCCCGTGGTGATCCTGGGACGGTTCGAGGGCCAGCTTCCCTCGGCGGTCGATCTTCTGTTCGGACCGCCGGGACAGACGCCGCAGCGGATGGCATTGACCAAGAGCCTCAACGACCCGGTCTTCGGCGGCATGATCCAGGAGACCAGCTCCAATCTGCTCTACCGCCTCGAGTACGCGGGCTGGCGCACGCGTGACTACACGATCAGCATCTTTCAGAGCCCGGAGCTGGTCCGGGCCGATGCCAGGATCGTCTATCCCGCCTATACGAAGCTGCCGGCGAAAACGGTCGAGGACACCCGCCAGATCAGCGTCGTCGAAGGCTCCGAAGTGACGCTGACGTTCATGCTCAACAAGCCAGTGCAGACGGCCCGGCTCGCCCCCAGGAGCGGTGTCGCGCTGGGCCTGGCGATCGACCGGGAGCATCCGAACGTGCTGACGACCTCCTTCACGGCTACGCAGAGCCAGCAGTACGATCTGCACCTGGCGGACGCACAGGGACGTGCCAACAAGATGCCGCCGCGGTTCGTGATCGACGTGCAGAAGAACTTGCCGCCGCAACTGACGCCGCTCTTCCCGGCCAATGACGTGGTCGTGTCGCCGCTGGAAGAGCTGGTCCTGGAGGCGAAGGTCGCCGACGATTACGGCCTGCTCGGCTACGGCCTGACGTACAGTCTGATCGGCGCGAAGAACGAGGAGATCACGCTGGGCACCGCCCAACCGGATGGCATCGTCAAGGCCGAAGGCCCGGCTCGTAGTGGGCTCGTCAGAGCCTATCGGATAGCGTCTGACGACGCCACTACAAACGTGGCTGCAGAGCCCCAGATTCGGTACCTGCTGGCCTTGGAGGATCTTGGGGCCGAGCCGGACCAGTTGCTGACCTACTACTTCTGGGCGGAGGACATGGGTCCCGACGGGAAGCCCCGTCGGACCGCCAGCGACATGTACTTCGCCGAGGTCCGCCCCTTCGAGGAGATCTTCCGCGAGAGCCAGTCCTTCCAGGATGGGCAAAATCAGGAGCAGCAGCAGAACCAGGAAGGTCAGGAGCGGAACCAGTCCGGCGAGCAACTGGCCCGCCTGCAGAAACAGATCATCAGCGCCACGTGGAACATCAAGCAGCAGGCCGAACGCGCGGGCGGCATCACCGGCCGCAAGGACGATGTGGAGGTCGTGCGCCAGTCCCAGGCCGGGGTCCTGGAGCAGGCCCGCCAGGCCCTCACAGAAGCCGAAGATCCCGCGGCCGCAAAATCATTGCAGGCGGCCGCCGAGCACATGGAGAAGGCGGTGGAGCATCTGACCAAGGCGTCGGAATCCGCCGCGACGACGGAGCTGACGCCCGCCTTGAGTGCCGAACAGGCGGCGTACCAGGAACTGCTCAAGCTGCGCCAGCGCGAGCACCAGGTCGCGCGCGGCCGCAACTCCGGCCAGCGCAACAACGCCAGCTCCGAGCGGCTCCAGCGCCAGTTGCAGCAGTTGGAGCTGACGCAGCGGGAGAACCGCTACGAGACACAGCAGTTGGCCCAGTCCCGCCAGCAGGAGAGCCGGCAGGAGGACCTGCAAATGCTCAACCGCCTCCGCGACCTGGCCCGGCGGCAGAGCGAGATGAGCGAGCGGCTGCGGGAGACCGAGGCCGCCCTGCGCCAGGCCCGCGACGAGCAGCAGAGGCAGGACCTGCTCCGCGAGCTCCAGCGGCTGCGGGATGAGCAGCTTCAGGCGCTGCGGGATACGGACGAGATCGGTCGGCAAATGGACCGCGCGCAGAACCGCCAACGGATGGCCGACGCCCGCCAGCGGCTCGATGAGTCCCGCTCGGAGATCCGCCAATCCGCCGAGGCGCTGGAGCAGGGGCGGCTCTCCCAGGCCCAGACCAGCGCGACGCGGGCTCAGCGGCAACTGGAGCAGATGCGCGAGGAGCTGCAGCGCCGGACCTCCAGCCAGTTCGCCGACCAGATGCGCGACATGCGGGATCAGGCGCAGCAGCTCGACCAGCGTCAGAACGAGATCGCCGGCGAGATCGGGCGCGAGATCGACGCCCGGCAGAAGACACTCGCGGGACCGGAGGTCGGCCCGGAATTGGCGGAGCGGGTCGACCGGCAGAAAGAGAACATGAGGAAGCTGCTCGAGGAGGTCAAGACGGTCAGCGAGCAGGCGGAGGTCTCGGAGCCCCTGCTGTCGCGCAAGCTCTATGACACGCTGCGGCAGGCCAGCATGGGCGACACCGACAAGGCCCTGGAGGCAACCGGCGAGCTGCTGCGGCGCAACTTCCTGCCCCAGGCCCAGGAGATCGAGCGGCGCGCCGGCGCGGGCATCGAGCAGCTTCGCCGGGGTGTCGAGGAGGCGGCCCGCAATGTCCTCGGCGACGAGGCGGAATCGCTGCGCCTCGCCCGCCGGCAATTGGATGAGTTGATCGAGGAGGCCGGCGGCGAGCCGACCGCCCGCGCCGGTGGCCGCGAGCGGCAACAGCCGGGCGACGCCAATAACCCGATGGATGCCGGGACCCGCCAACGGCAGGCCGACGCGGAACGCCGGCCCGGAGGCGAGCGGCAGGAAGGACAATCCGCAGAGCGCCAGGGGACACCCCAAGATGCTCAACAATCACAACAGGCGCAGCAAGGCGGCGCGCCGCGCGAAGGGGGACAGCCGCAGGAGTCCGAAGACCAGCGGGCCCGGGCCGAGGCGGGCGAGCGTCCGGGCGATCGTGCGGGTGACCGGCAAGGCCGCCCCGGCGAGCGTCGGGCCGAGGGCGTCCCGCCCTCGGAGCGCGGGCAAGAGCTTGCCCCCGCGCAGGCGGGGGATGCCCGCGACACAGGTACAATCGACGGCGGCGGCAGCACGGGACCGCGCGGCCCATTTACCGATGAGAGATTCCGCCAATGGGCGGGTCGGCTGCGCGATGTCGAGGACATGCTGCCCCAGCGGGACCTCCGCGAGGAGGCGGCGCGGATCTGGGACCGCGCCCGGGCCATTCGTGCGGAGTCCCGGCGGCACAGCAAGGAGCCGCAGTGGGACCTCGTGCAGATGCAGGTCATGAATCCCCTGGTCGAGTTGCGGCAGCGCGTCAGCGAGCGGCTGGCCCAACTCCAGTCGAAAGAGGCGATGGTCCCCATCGACCGCGATCCGGTGCCCGACCGCTTCGCCGAGCTGGTCCGGGCGTATTTCGAGAATCTGGGGCAGGGGGCACAATGACGCCGATGGCGACGATCACGATTCCAACGGGTCCGTGGGCCTGGGGCGCCGGGGCCTCTGCGCTGCTGGCCCTGGTGCTGCTCATCTGGTCCTACCGGCGCGCCGCCCGGACCACCGGCGGTCTGCACCGGCTCGCCTTCGGTCTCAAGCTGCTGGGCGTGCTGGCGTTGGCCCTGTGTCTGACCGAGCCGTTGTGGAGCGGCCGGCATGCGAAGCCCGGCGCCAACCTGTTCGTGGTCGTGGCGGACAACAGCAGCGGCATGACCGTGCGCGACGGCGGCGCCGCGCAGAGCCGCGGCCAGATGCTCCAAAACATCCTCAAGCCGGGCGAGACCGGCTGGCTGGCCGCGCTGGCGGAGAATTTCCAGCTTCGCCAGTACCTCTTCGATTCGCGGCTCCGCCGCACCGCGGATTTCTCCGACCTCGTCTTCGACGGCAAGGCCACCGCCCTGGGCGCGACCCTGCGGACCCTCGCCGAGCGGTACCGGGGCCGGCCGCTGGCGGGCATCCTCCTGATGACCGACGGCTGCGTCACGGACATGAGCGAGCCGTCCGACGACCTGGCCGGCCTGCCGCCGGTCTACGCGGTCGTGATCGGCCAGGGCCAGCCGCCGCGGGACCTTGCGGTGGGCAACGTCTCGGTCAGCCAGACCTCGTTCGAGGACGCTCCGGTGACCATCCAGGCCCAAGTCGAGGCCGTCGGCTTCGCCGGCCGCACCGTCGCCGTCGATTTGCTGGGCGACGCGGGCAACTTGGTCGAGCGGCACCGGTGGAAGGTCGCCCGGAACGACGAGAAGAACATGATTCGTTTCCGCCTGCGCCCGGACAAGACCGGGGTCCTCTTCTATCGCCTCCGCGTTGTCGAGGAGACTGGTAGGGTGGGGCTTGCCCCACCGATTCCTCCGGCCGGACAAAGCAAAATGGTGGGGCAAGCCCCACCCTACGTTGCCGAGACAACCGCGGAGGCAACGCTGGCCAACAACGAGCAGACCGTCGTCGTCAATCGCGGCAAAGGACCCTACCGGATTCTCTATGTCGGCGGCCGGCCCAACTGGGACCTCAAATTTCTCACGCGGGCGATCGAGGAGGACGAGCAGGTGGAGCTGGTCGTGCTGCTGCGGGTCGCGCGGCGCGAGCCGAAGTACGACTGGCGCGGGCGCCGCGGCGAGACGACCAATCCCCTGTACCGGGGCTTTCAGCCCACGGACAAGGACCAGGCCCAGGACTACGACCAGCCGGTCCTGATCCGCCTGAACACGCGCGACGAGGTGGAACTGCGCGAAGGCTTCCCCAAAACGCGCGAAGATCTCTTCGAGTACTGCGCGATCATCTTCGACGATGTTGAGGCCGAGTTCTTCACCCACGAGCAGATGGACCTCGTCCGGCGGTTCGTCGCCGAGCGCGGCGGCGGCTTCCTGATGCTCGGCGGCCTGGAGTCCTTCCAGCGGGGCAACTTCGACCGCACGCCCATCGGCGGCATCCTGCCGGTCTACCTGGACCCGATGCCCGCCGCCGGGGCGCCGCCCGCGGTCCGATGGAGCCTGACGCGGGAAGGCTGGCTCCAGCCCTGGGCCCGGCTGCGCGACAACGAGAAGGATGAGCAGCAGCGGTTTTCGCAGATGCCGGAGTTCCAAGTGCTCAACCGCGTGCGTACGGTCAAGCCGGGCGCCGGGGTCGTCCTCACTGCGGGCGCCGGCGCAGAACAGCAAGCGCCCGCCCTGATCGTCCAGCGGCTCGGCCACGGGCGCACGGCGGCGCTGACCGTCGGCGATATCTGGCGCTGGGGCCTGTACAAGCCCGAGATGCGCGCGGATACGGACAAATTCTGGCGGCAGACCCTCCGCTGGCTGATCGCCGATGTCCCCGCCCGGATCTCGGTCCAGGCGACGCAGAAGCCGGACCAGGCGAACCAACCTGTGACGCTGCAGGTCCGCGTCCGCGACAAGGCCTTCGACCCCTTGGACAACGTCTCCGTGGCCATAGACGTGCGCGAGGTGATGGGTGGCAGCGTCAGTGGCACGGGCTTCCAGCCCATGAAGGATCATCGGCAGGATGCCGATGCCACGAACGATCGTGGGCACGATGCCCGTGACACAGGCATGACTAACGATCCCACCCGTGCCGTCAATCCACCCTCCGTGCGCCTGACGGCCGCACCTGTGCCCGCCGAGCGGGGCCTGTTCGAGGCCGTCTACGTCCCGCGCACCAGCGCCGGTTTCCTGGCCCAGGCCACCGTCGCCGGCGCGGATGCGACGAAGCTGGGCGACGCCCAGACCGGCTGGACGGTCGATCTGGAAGCGCGGGAGTACCAGTCCCTGCGGGTCAACCGGCCGCTGCTGGAGCGAATCGCCCGCCAGACCGGCGGCCGGATCGTGGAGGCGGGCGAGCTGGACAAGTTCGCCCGCAGTCTGCCCCGCCGGGAGGCCCCGGTCACGGAGACCTGGGTCCGGCCGCTGTGGGACCTGCCGGGGATTCAGCCGGCGATCTTCTTGTTCGCCCTGGCCTGCTTCATCACCGAATGGGCCCTGCGCCGCTGGAGGGGAATGCCGTGAGAACCGCGAATTGGAGACATGAAGTGCAGAACCCGGAATTGCACTGCGCGGAAATCCCAAATCACAAATTCCAAATCTCAAACGCCGCCCAACGCCGGAAGCACCAAATTCCAAGCACCAAATTCCAAACAAATGCAAAATCCAAAGCACCAAGGTTCAAAACGCTGTCGCTGTACGGCGGCGCCGTTTGGAATTTTGGATTTTCTTCCGTTTTGAATTTGTTTGGGATTTGGAATTTGGTGCTTGGAATTTCCTTGGCATTTGGTGCTTGGGATTTGGGATTTCGGCCTGTTTCTCGCGGAACGCGGTGTTTCGCATCAGCCGGCTCCTCGGAAGCTCGTCCCGCCGTGCTTGTGATCGTCGGCGCCGCCGGGGCGCCGGAGTATGAGGCGCAGTTCATCGCCTGGGCTCGGCTTTGGGAGCAGGCGTGCGCCAGGAGCAATGCATCCTTCATCGCCGTCGGTCTGGATGAGCCTGGGACTTCCTCGGACCGCTCCCGGGTGCAGGAGATCCTGGCGGGTCAGACGCCCGAGACCGCCGCACCGCTTTGGCTCGTTCTGATCGGGCACGGGACCTTCGACGGCCGGACTGCCAGGTTCAACCTGCGGGGACCCGATCTGTCGGCGCGGGATCTGGCCGAATGGCTCAGGCCGCTGAATCGGCCTCTCGCCGTGATCAACGCCGCGTCGGCGAGCGCCCCGTTCCTGCGGGAGTTGTCCGCGCCCGGACGGATCGTCATCACGGCCACCAAGAGCGGCTTCGAACAGAACTATGCCCGGTTCGGCCAGTACTTCGCCGCAGCGATCGTCGATCCGGCCGCGGACCTCGACAAGGACGGCCAGACTTCCCTCCTCGAAGCCTTCCTCAGCGCCTCCCACGCGACCGGCCAGTTCTACACCGCCGCCGGACGGCTGGCCACCGAGCACGCCCTGCTCGACGACAACGGGGACGCCCTGGGCACGCCCGCCGAGTGGTTCCGCGGCATCCGCCCCGTGCGAAGAGCCCAGGACGGCGCCGCCCTCGACGGCTACCGCGCCCACCAGCTTCACCTGCTCCCCAGTCCCGGCGAGGCCGGCATGCCGCCGCAGGTCCGGGCCCGGCGCGATGAGCTTGAGCTAGAGGTGATGACGCTGCGCGACCGCAAAACCCAGCTCTCCGAAGAAGAATACTTCTCCAAGCTGGAGCCCCTCCTCCGCGAAATCGCCCAGATCTACGAGCAGATAGACAAACCTGCCTCACCCAACAAGTGATAGGAAGACCCTACCGCTCCGGCGTCGGCGGCTGTTCGCCCCTTGGCTTCTTCTCTCGATACACCAACCTGCTTCCCCACTCGACCTGCCGTTTGCGCAGATCTTCGAAGATCGCATCTATGTCGTAGTTGAATTTCTTCGCCAAACGCTCGCGCGTCTTTCTGACCTCATCGACAATCGGGTCTTCGTACATAGCACTATACCCCCATCAGTTCCTCAGGAGTGCAGACCACCGGCATCCTAAAGCCACGAGCAGCGCAGATTGCCGAAACTGCGCGGATGATCTGACCGTTGGCCAGATGCCTGCAATTCCAAGTCAACAGGTAATCTATATCATTTACGGCCGTGATCGCGAGATGTGCAGCATCTCGGACGGCCTGCACGGGAATGGCTCCGCTTTCCACAATGACCTTCGTCAAAGCCTCTGCCCGCGCAGCCACTCCCAAGATCGTTGAACCACCAGCGGCCTCCATTCTTCTTTGCGCGACCTTATCGTCGCCAGCGCGTATCTCATCCACCACGACCTCTGAGATGTAGCATTCGAAGAGGGGACGTTGGCGATCCCACCATTCGTGCGTGATCTGCTGATGGGCCGCCACCAAGAGATCACGGCTGGGTCGGGAGACCAGATAACTGATAATCGTCGTCTCAACGTAGACGGATTCCATCATAGCACCTGCCGCTCTCGACCATGCTTATGATCCCGGTCGCCCTCTGGCTGGTCCGATGGCAGGACCCTGCCACGGAGGAACACTACTACGATGATAACCTCGGACTTGGGTGCAAGTCAAGGGCGTCGGCAATCGCAAGGTGGGACGTGCACCAGCAACTCACCATCATGTCGTGCAACCGCGCCGTCTGGTGCCGAGTGGGAGCGGATGTCAGCCGGTTTCCGGCGAGTCGGCGCCGTTGCTGCGACGGCGTTGTCGGAAGAAGCTCTGGAGCAGCATGGCGCAGTCGTCGGCCAGAACGCCGGCGGTGACGTCGAGGCGGTGGTTGAGCCGGCCGTCGCGGACGATATCGTAGAGACTGCCGCAGGCGCCGGTCTTCGGGTCGGGGCAGCCGTAGACGAGCCG
>VGYL01000032.1 GCA_016872975.1 Planctomycetota bacterium | reverse complement strand
CCCCACCGCTTTCTTTGGGTCCGGCTTCCCGGTGGGGCAAGCCCCACCCTACAACCACACGTTGCCTGGCGCGAGGCACATCGGCGAAACGACGGGTGCGGCGCGAGTACCGGTTTTGTCCGTCAAGATTCATTCGGCGGGTCCAACAGTCCAACCTTCCTTTCTTCTTTCGTGTTTGGATATGGAGCCGGCTGCGCCGCAAAACTGTCAGACCCGCCTGAAGGCGGAACTCCAAACGGGGGAGTTCATGCTCACGGGCAATTACCCTGTGGGGAGACGAAAAGGCTCTTCGCAGCCGCCGGGCGGCACGGTAGAATGGTGGGGCCGGCCGCCGGCCGGGGTGAACGATCTCGGAGCCGAATCGCAAAGGAGCCTTGTCATGGGAGAAAGCAGACGCAATCGGGTCGTGGGCGTATACCTTGTCATTTCCCTGGTGCTGGTGTTCCTGGGCAGTACGGCAGCGCTCTCGGCCGAAGCGAAGCCGGTGCCGGAGACGCTGCTGCTCAAGGACTTCCGCCCGCAATCGGTCTACAAGGTCCCGCAGACGGTCGTGGCCAAGGCCAAGTACCCTGCCATCGACATGCACGCCCACATCTACGCCAAGACGCCGGAGCAGGTGGACCGGTGGGTCCGCATGATGGACGAGGCGGGCATCCAGAAGTCCATCGTGCTGACCATGGCGACGGGCGAGCGGTTCGACCAGGTCTACGCGCTCTACGCCAAGTACCCGGATCGTTTCGAGGTCTGGTGTGGGTTCGATTATACCGGTTATGACCAGCCCGGTTTCGGTCCCGCCGCGGTCAAGGAGCTGGAGCGGTGCTACCAGGTCGGCGCCCGCGGCGTGGGCGAGCTCGGCGACAAGGGTAAGGGCCTGTTCTACTGCCGGCCGCCCGCGTGGGGCATGCACCTGGACGATCCCCGCATGGACCCCTTGCTGCGGAAGTGCGCCGAGCTGAAGATGCCGGTCAATATCCACGTGGGCGATCCTTACTGGATGTACCTGCCGATGGACGCGCAGAATGACGGCCTGATGAACGCCTACAGGTGGCGATTGGACAACCAGCCGGGCATCGTCGATCTGCCGGGCATGGTGGACATCCTCGAGCGGGCCGTCGCCCGGCATCCGCAGACGGTCTTCATCGCCTGTCACTTCGCCAACTGCTGCTACGACCTGGACCGGCTGGGCCGGATGTTCGACAAGTACCCGAACCTGTACGCGGACATCTCCGCCCGTTTCGCCGAGACCGCCGCGATTCCCCGCTTCGTCGGACGCTTCTACGAGAAGTACCAGGACCGGCTGCTCTACGCGACGGACATGCAGAGCACGCTGGCGACCTATCGCTTCACGTTCCGCATCCTCGAATCGGCCGACGAGCATTTCTACGATTGGGGCCATTCCACCTACCACTGGCCCCTCTACGGCCTGGCTCTCCCCGATCCGGTCCTGGAGAAGGTCTACCGGAGCAATGCACTGAAGATCCTGCGAAAGAGGTGATCCGCGCTGCGTCGCGGCAAGCAGGCGCCAGCAGGAGCGACGAAATCCCAAGCTCCAAATCCCAAACAAATCCGAATGTTCAAAATCCAAAATTCAAAACGGGTCTGCCGGCCGGCGGCGGCGTTTTGGTCATTTGAATTTTGGATTTTGAATTTGTTTGGGATTTGGAATTCGGGATTTGGGATTTTGAATATCTCTTATCATGGTTGTGGGAACCGGCTGGCGGGCGGCACCGGGATCTGGGACAGCATGTGCGTGCGCCGGTCGCGGACGAACTGCTTGATGCCGTTGCGCCGGCCGTCGCCCTGGCCCTCGGCCAGCAGCACGTCGGCGCCTTCGTCGAGGAAGCGGTCGAAGGGTGTCGGCGGCTCGCTGGTTCCGTAGGACGTCTGCCACGGGCCATTCGCCAGCTCCCGAAACGCCTCGTAGTACATCTGCCGGTACTTGGGGAAGTTCAGGAACTGCACGACCTCGGGGAACCGGCCCGCGGTCACCTCGAACAGGTCGCTCGTGGCGCCGCGGCCGGAGCCGAGCGTGAAGTCGATGTCCCAGGGCAACAGGTACCATTTGCCCTCCGGCAGGGCGTAGTAGAAGGCGTTGTTCTTGCCGCGCGTGTAGCCGTAGCTGTCCCAGTCACCCAGCGCGTGGCGGACCGCCAGCACCCGGGCGAAGTGCCGCGGGTCCATTTTGGATTCGATCGCTGCGGCGTACCCGGAGCTGCTCGATGACGTGTGCAGCGCCACCGCGAAATCGAACAGGTGCTGCCAGTTGTCGTTCTGGGGGTGCGAGCGTTTCTCGAAGCCCCACCGGTAGGTCTCCGGAATCAGCGGATGCCGGGCGTCGTACAGCAGCCCTTCGTCGAGGTTCGTGTGGGCGGTGCCGTCGGCGCTGTACTCGAAGTAGTCGTCGATCTTGTGCAGGTAGCCTTCGCTGTTATCCGGGAACCAGGCGTCGATGTAGTCGCCGTCGATCTTGAACACATCTTCGTAGCTGCCATGCGTGCGGCCGTTGCTGATCAGGCGGACCCATTCCTGGGTCGAGTACTGCAGGCCCATGTGGGCATAGAACCAGTAGGAGGCCCGCTCCTGGAGCGGCCCGCGGCTGCTGCCCTCGGTATTGTCGAGATTGATCTCCTCGCGGCCGCGGAAGCGCCGGTCGGCAGGGAACTCGATCCGGAAGCCGTAGCGGTCGCGCGGGTCGCGGTTGGAGCCGCTGCGGATGAAGGGGCTGCCGCGCAGGCGGAGGCCGCAGTTGTAGAAGACGTCGGTGTCGTTGTAGACGAACGTGCAGTCCATCAGCTCGTTGGACAGGTTGGGCCGGGCCCGGAACGTATTGACCACGTCATCGGACATCCAGACCCGATACGTGGCGATGCGACTGCTGGCGGGGGCGTCGCCGACTCGGACCAGGCAGGTCCGCTCGGGCACGTTGGCCGACGATGGCAGCAGGGTGGGAAACCGCGTGGAGGCCGAGCCGTCGGAGGCGGTGATGTAGAACGCCCGCATGCTGCCGGCGACGACGCCCGGGATCGTGGCGGCGTAGATGCCGTCTCCGGCGACCATGTCCCCGCCGGTTCCGTCGTCCATCATGGGGGTGCTGGTGAACGCGCCGCCGCCTTCGGAGCGGTAGTGCAGCGTGACCGGTCGGACGCCATCGTTGTCGATCACCCGGGCGGTCACGACGATGGGCTGCCGGGCGGCGGGCAGCACGGGCGCGTGCTGCACGTCGAGAATGTCCGGACCGCGATTGGCGATGAACGCGGTGTTCTGCCGGCCCGGTGTGCCCAGATCGAGCGGCATGTCCAGCTCCAGGGCAAACGCGGGACGCGGCGGCATCACGGGGGCCCTTTCCCGCGCGGTCCGCAACAGCAGGAACCGGCTGCCGCGCAGCCAGCGGGCCCAGCCGCGGAAGGTCACCGTGCCCGCGGTGATGCTGGAGATCGACTGGTTGATGCGATTGGCCCCGGGATCGCCGTGGCCGGTGGCCATCAGGTGCAGCGCGCGCGCGCCGAAGCGGCGGTCCGCGGTTGTCACGAACGACCGGACATGGTTGCCGAGAATTCGCCAAGAAGACCCGCCGCTTTCGAAATCGCCGTTGGTCAGCCGGTTCGAGCCGCCGACGATCAGCTCCAGATCGTCGAGCAGCACTTCGCCCGCGTTGAGGAGCATGAGGTCAAAGATGTTGATGGAGTCATGGCTATACCGGGTGTCGCCGGCGTCGATGGTGAACGAGAACTGCTGCCAGCGGGTCTTGCCGCTCTCGTCGCTGTCGGCCCAGGCGCCGGGCGTGTCCTTGTCGCTACGTGGATCGCGCAGCTCCAGGCTGGCGCCCCTGCCGTCGGCCCACGGGGGCCACTGGCCGCCGTCGGAATAGGTCACCTCGTCGGCCGTGATCAGGGTCTCTTCGAGCTTGCCGGTCCGGGGATTCATCTGCTGGAGCGGGTAGGACAGGCGCAGCCGCTCGCCGCGATTGCCCAGGACGCCCTCGTAAGGCCCGACCAGGTTCGCCCCGACGACGAGATTGCTGTAGATCGTTGCCAGAAAGTGGGGGTCCTTGGCGACCACGAGGTACGCGCCGGGCGCCATGACGGCGTTCGGGCCGAAGGTGAAGCTGATGCCCTCGGTGAACCTCCAGCCGGCCAGCGAGAGGGGGGCAGTGCCGCGGTTGTACAACTCGACGTACTCGAAGCGGTCTTCGCGCATCGCGTGCTGGTACATGATCTCGTTGATTACGATATCCAGTACGAGCCTGGGGGCATTCAGCCGGCCGAAGGTGGGCGCGGTCAGGGAGCCGAACCGGTCGGAGCCGTCGGGATACCGCCCGCACGCGACGCCCGGCTGCATATCGCCGTAGTGTACGGCGTCAAAGACCCGGATCGGCACCGGCGGCACGGTGTCTGTGGCCGCCGTGACGTAGAGCGTCGAGCCGGGCAGGCCCCGCGCGAAGGGGAATCCCGCCGGCGGGGTGCCCCGGCGCACCGCCCAGAACCCGCCCGGCGGCAGGATCAGTCCCTGGGGGAGCTTGAACGCCGGCAGGTTGAAGCGGTCGTTGCTCAGGTAGACGTGGCTCAGATCGACGCTCGTGGGACCCGGGTTGTACAACTCGACCCAATCGCCGGAGGCCGCACCGCCGTCGGCCAGAAGCTCATTGATCCGCAGGCGCGCCCCCGGGTCGTCCCCGGCGCCGGACCTGGTGGTCGTTGCCCGCAGCGTCACGCCGACGAAGCAGTCCGAGCTGCCCGACAGTGTGGCGTTATGGACCTGGATCGCCAGCACATTGGTCCCGGCCACGAGGACACCCTTGTGCCCGGTCAGGTCCACCGTCATGGGCGCCGGCTCGGCGGCCGGCCCGCCGCTGGCATTGTACGCCGGCGGAGTGCCGGAAATGGCCCCGCTGTCGGCGACCCGGGTGCCGTTGAGGTACATGACGAAGCCATCGTCGTAGCGAATCTCGGCCTGCAACTGCGACAGCCCGGCGATCTGCGGCGCGGTCAGCGTGAAGCGCAGGCGGACGTAGATCGAGATGTACCGGCCGTTCATGTCATCCAGCCGCGTCCGAACCCACTGCAGCTCGCCCGCGTCGTTGCTGTAGCCGTACCCGCTGGGCCCGTCCAGCCAGGAGGTCGTGGCGGGGTTATCGTCGAAATCGACCTGCGTCCAGGCGGTGGTCGCCTGTCGGCTGGAGCCTGGCGAAGGCTCCCGCGTGCCCTTGAAGTAGCGACCGGGCGAGCCGGTGTCGAGGAGGACCGTGGTCGTCGAGGTTTCCGGCGCCGCGATGGCGCCCTGGATCGGGTCGGGACCGCCGGGACTGCCGCCGATATGGGCACTGGCCGACCAGGAGCCGGCGTCCTCGGGATCGCCGCCCAGCTTGGCGAGGACCAGAGAATGACCCGCCCCGTCCGCGGAGACCGGCCAGGGCCTCGTATCGCCGTAGCGGAAGGAGATCACGATCCCGCCGTTGGCGTTGGAAAGCTCGATCCGCTCCCCGGCATTGTCGAGCCGGCCGGTGAAGGGGCCGACCACGTTGGAGATGCCATAGGCCGCCTTCAGGGCCTGCGGGTTGCGGGCCACCACCAGGTACTGCCTGGGCCCGAGCAGCGTGTTCGGCTCGAAGACATAGTTGATGCCGTTCGTAAAGGCCCACCGGCCCAGCTCTTCCGACACGGCCCGGTTATTGTACAGCTCGATGAATTCGAGGGCCTCGTCCTCCGCGGCGGCCGACAGCCCGACCGGGTGGTACATCACCTCGGTGATCATCAGCCCGAAGCCCGGTTGCGCCAGCCACAGGACTACTGTGCAGATGGCCGTCCACAACCCACGCCGGCCGCGGCATCGCCTTTTCATCGGCATTTCCTACCCTTTCTCCGAACAAGCTCCAAACCCCCATTTTACCACATCTCCGCCGCCACCCGGTCGAATTTCTTCCGCCGCGTGGCCTGTGGGTGCGGCCGGAATACAGGGGCGGATTCACTCTCTTCGTAGGGCGAGCGTCCTCGCTCGCCAAAGAAGTCGGGCGGGGACGCCCAACCTACCAGGAGGCTGCGCCGCTCAGGAGTATGGCCCCGTGCGCGAAAACGGCCGGAAATTGCACGTTTGCCGCAAGATAGTCAAACGCCGTCAGACGGATTCTGTTCCTCCCCAAAGGCCGAGTCGGGACGACCCGCGGCAGCAGGGGCCGACGCCCACCCCGCGTTTTTGCCGGCGCCGGTTCAGACCGCCAAATCATGCGCATATGGCGATCTGATAGGGTCATACCCGCCTGAACGGCCCCAAAAACCGCGTTTTCAGAGGCGCCAGCCCGGATCATCAGACCGCCAAAGGCCCCCCGCAGGCCGGTTGGCGGTCTGATTTCTTGGCCCAAAAACGCCCCTGCCGGTCCCGGTCCCATCCCCTTTTTCCGGCATGGTTCAGAAGTGGGTAACCCCTTGCACGATCGGTCGAGCGGTCCCCATGCGACGGTGGGCGTGTTTGTAGTGACGCCGCGAGGCGTTTCTTCGCGGGTTGGCGTCCTCGCCCGACTCTCTTGGCGAGCGGGGACGGGGTCCCCGAACGCGATGAACCCTGTTTGGGGGCCCACGCTCGCCCTACGCGGAGATGTTCCGGACGCACGCCACCACCACTCGGCCGGAACCGAACCAGTCCCTTTCTCCGTTGTGTTTTTCTTGACAACACTTGGGTACCGATAGGCGTTATTATGGTGAACGCGCGGAATGAAATGGGAAGGCAAGTGTACGGTGCAGGACTGCAACAAGGACTTCGGCGGCGATGCCGGACCGATGGGCCGGCGGGCGCAGGAGACGCCGCTCATGCAGGTGTTCTTGCGCGAACAGGAGTGTCTGCGGCGGATCGCGGCGGGGATGGGCATGAGCGGCGCCGATGCCGAGGATGTCCTGCAGGACGTGTCCCTCCAGGTCCTGAAATACACGGACCGGATTACGCAGGAGGACGAAATGATGCCCTGGCTGGTCCGGACGACGGTGAACCACTGCCTCTCGGAACACCGGCGGCGGTTTCGACGCAAGGCGTCGCGGATCCTCCAGCGACGGCCGGATCTGAGCCGGGTCCTGGCCGAGGAGGGCAGAGCGGTCGAGCAGGCGGGCCTGAGTGAAGAACTCGAAGTCATCCGGCGGGCTCTGCTCGAGCTTGACCCGTCGCTGTTGCTGGTGGTCGTTCTGCGGTATTTCTGCGATCTTGATTCGACCGCGATCGCTGCGATTGTAGAGACGAACGCTTCGACCGTGCGGAGCCGGCTGCGCGAGGCCCGCCTGCTCCTGGCCGGGAAGCTGATGCAACGAGGTATCGAGCCATGAGTGAAACATCCTGTGACCAATGGGCGGACCGGATCGTCGATTACGTCGACGGCGAGCTGCCGCAAGAGCAGGCCCAGGCGGTGGCCCGGCATTTGGCCGAGTGCGACCGCTGCCGGCAGACGGCGGAGGCGCTGCGGCGGTCCCTCGGCCTGGCCCGGGCCCTCTGGCAGGACAACCTGGCAGAGGCAACCGCTGTTCGTAGTGACGCCGTAAGGCGTTCCCGTAGCATGGGCGTCCCGCCCATGAGTGAGACCCCCAACGCGATTCATCGCGTTGGGGAATCCAGTACCACGGCCGTCCCGGCCGTGTGTCCCACGGGCATCTTGCCCGTGGAGGCTCCGGAAAGCCATGGGCAGGATGCCCATGCTACTCATGGGCAAGATGCCCATGCTACGGGCGGGCGGGACGCCCGCGATATTCATGGGCGGGACGCCCATGCTACGGTGTGCCCTTACGGGCATACTACAAACGTGCGCGGGCGCAGAGCCCGCTACGCACTGGCGGTCGCGGCGAGTCTCCTGCTCGTCGTGGGCGGGTCGTTCCTGTGGGTGGTTGGCCGGACACCGCAACGATCAACTATCTCCTTCGAGGAGGTCCAGCGGCAGATAGCCCGAGCAGGTACGGCGGCTCAGTTGCTCGCCGCCACCCGGCTCGTCGCCCAGTGTGAAGGCACCGAGTCCATTGTCGAACGACAGTATCGTTATATCCTCCGCGAGTACGCCGACACCCCGGCGGCCGAGAGCATCCAAGCCAGTTACAACCTCAAGTTGGGAGGTGCAAACCATGAATAGTCCTGGAACCAATCGCTGTCTGATCGTCCTTGTTCTCGCGTTGCTGGGCCCGGCGGCCTGGGCCGACGAGCCGAACGAGATCCCGATCCGGCTGGAATTCGAGCTCAGCCCCACGCCGCTCGGGCCTTACCCTTCCACACGCGTCTCGTCAACGGTGCGGCCGCTGACGGTACGCCGGCCCCCCTATGCCGCCGCCATCCCCTTTGTGCCTCCCGTCGAATGGCTGCCCGCGCCCGAACGGAGAACGATGTCCAACTTCCTCGGACGGCACAATGTCAGCCCTCAGAGCTCGCAGCGCCAGGGCTATGCCGAGCAGCAGGGGGGCTTGTCCGAGCAACAGAAGGCCTTTCTGCAGGAGGCCAAGAGTGTGTTCAACTACCCCACCTCCAACTTCGTGCAGAGACGTCTCGATCCGAACGGGCCGGAGTATATCCTGCTGTTTGCCGTGACCCGGGAGGATGCCCAGAAGATGGCGCAGGCGTACTACCAGTATGCCCGGAACGAGTGGTGGCTGGGGTATGTCAGGCGGTTGAACACGGAGATACAAGAGTACGCCCAGACGGTGGCACGGGAGGAGACGAAGGTCGCCGAGCTTGAGCAAACGCTCGCGACCGCGCAGAAGACGCTGGAGGATCTCGGCAAGACCGTGCCATATCGCACCGAGGGGGAGGCCCACGAGGCGATCGGGGAGCTGGATCGGATGCTCAATGCGGCCCAGGTCGAGATCGCCGGCATCACCGCGAAGATCGAGGCCATTCAGGGCTATCGGCAGGACAAACGGGCCGTTCGCACGGAGGATGGTCGGGTCGTACCGGTGCCGCCACCGGCAAACCCGCCGGAAACCACGGCCAGGCTGAACGCCCTGTTCATCGAAGAATCCATCGCCTTGCGCGGGGCCCAGGCTCGCAAGCAGATGGCCACGACGCTGCGCGAGCAGGCCAACCGGTTCCTCGACCTCAAGGACACCCACACCAATGCGGCGATCCAACGAGAGACGCTGAGCCAGCGCTTGCAAGACTCGCAGAACCAACTGGCGATCCGTCGCAAGCAGTTGGAGGACACATTGCCGCAAGAGCCGAAGATCCCGGAGAAGGTGACGATCTACCCCGTCCAGTGGCTGGACGAGCCCGTGGGCAACGAGTGATCCTCTGCCGGGCAGGAGTCATATCTGGAGTCTTGCAGAACTCCAGATATACAGGAAATATCCGGTAACGGATGATTGGCAGACGACGTCTATTGGGTAACGTGGGATCGTCCATGACTTCGGTGGTGCCAGGAGATGCGCGATGTTTGGGAGATCGTGGGTGTGCGTGGGGGTTGTGGTCGCGGCTTTGGCTGCGGTCGAGGTCCTGGGAGGCATGACGGGGCAGGCTGGCGCGGAGCGCCGGAGCGACGAGCCGGCTGTCTTTTCGGGCAGGATCTTTCGGAGCAACGGCAGCCCGGTCGCCGGGGCGAACGTGACACTGCATGAGGCCCTGGTGGGCAAACCTCCCTTCGAGACCCGCATTCTCGCGGAGACGACGAGCACGCAGGACGGCGCCTTCCGCTTCCGGGTTTCGGTGGAGGATGCGCCGGATCGGGACGGGCCGCCGTATGGCACCGTCGTCGTTCAGAAGGAAGGGCTGTCCATCGGCTGGGCCAGTTGGCCCAACGTGCATCTGGACCGGCAACGGGACATTACGCTGACGGAGCCCAAGGACCTGGCCGGCACGGTGGTCGATGCGCAGGGGCAACCGGTGGAGAGCGCGGCAGTCTTCGCTGTGGGCGGGCAGTATCTGAGACGACCTTCACAGGCAGAGCCCGCGGAGCATCTATACACCGGAATAGCGCGCCGGCTCCTTACCGCCACGACCGATGCGGCGGGCAGGTTCCTCGTGCGCGGCTTGTCAGCCGAGGGGAGATTCGAGCTTGCCGCGAAGAAAGCCGGATACGGGGTGGCATATACGTGGAAGCCCGAAAGGCCGCCGGAGACAGAGCTCCTCCTTGTCCCCGGACAGATGGACCTCCGGATGGTGCTTGCGCCCGAAGCGAGGATAGAAGGCCAGGTGGTCGAGAAGGCCTCCGGCCAGCCGATCGCCAACGTCGAAATTGCCGCTCTGTGCTCCCGGACGAGCCGGCTGCTGTGGCCGACGCCGGTCCGGTCGGATAACGATGGAGCTTTCGCCATGGAGGGACTATTGGCGGACGAGTACATCCTGCGCCTGGCGGAGCCCCGCGAGCAGCCGGCGGAGTGGGTGGCTCCCTCGACCACGCAGGTGGTGCAGACCGGCGCGGTGAAACGGGACGTCCGGATTGAGCTGAGCAAGGGAGGTCTGGTCGAGGTGGCCGTCGTGGACGCCTGTGAGCCGACGCCCGTTCCCGGGGCGGTGGTCCGTGTGCGGAGCCTCTCGGCTGGAACCGGGATTCACCAGAGTTTGACCAAGGCCGATGGGGTGGCTCAATTCCGACTGGCGCCGGGTGAGTACCGACTCCAGGACCTCCACAAGCCCGGGTATTCCCGCGGCGCGCGGAACGAGACGTTCACCGTCGAGGAGGGCCGGACGCAGCGGCTGGCCTGCACGTTCCGGCCCCTGGCAGTCCTCACGGGGATGGTGCGTGACGATACCGGCCGGCCTTTGCCGGGGACCGCGGTGCGCGTCTATCCCATGGGCGCCGAACAGGTCCTGGCGGATGCACAAGGGCGGTTTCGAGTCACCTGGGACCCGAATGGCTGGCCCCCGAAGGCAACGAACTACCTCGTGGCCCTGGACCGGCAACGCCGTCTGGCTTGTGTCGAACGCACGGTCAAAGACCATAGCGAGGTCGAGTTGACGCTGCGTCCGGCCGCGACTTTCGTCGGGCAAGTCATCGACATCGACGATCGGGGGATCCCGGGAGCGGAAGTCCAGGTGATGCTCTGGGGACCGGCCTGGGGCAGCCGCCTGTTTCGCAACGAGACGCTCCGGACGGACGGGCAGGGGAAATTCGAGATCGACACGATCCCGCCGGGACACAAATACCGTATCCACGTTACCGCCGACGGCTACGGACGAACCGAGACCGATCGCGATCCGAACGAGGTGATCGTTGGCCGGGTCGAGGTGGGCACTCTCCACTTGGCCGCGGCCAATCGCGCCGTCAGCGGAATCGTCGTCGATGCGCAGGATAAGCCGGTCCCGTATGCCAGCATCGGCACGATCGCCGGCCCCACCACCGGGCAAAGGGACGTCAGGACGAGGACCGATGCCGAGGGCCGATTCCGGCTGGAGGGCCTCTGTGCCGGTCCCGTCCACCTGCAGGCGGCGGCCCGCGTCGAAGGGGCAAATCTCTATACCAACGTTTGGACCCAAGCCGATACGACGGACCTCCGGATTGTCCTGGCCAGGAAGAACTAGTACCGCATTTCGCAAGTCCTGAGACGATAGGGTAGAGATTGCTTCGTCGCTGAAGCTCCTCGCAATGACATACTTGAGCACCCTATGTCATTGCGAGCGAGGCTCACCGAGCGCGGCAATCATGTCATGGCGAGGAGCGCAGCGACGAAGCAACCTCACCATAGTCGGGGTACTTGTGAAATGCGGTATTAGAGTCTTTGTCAGGAACTTCTACCACACATTCGGACATCTTTTTGGTTGCGGCCGAAGGCCGCGCTAGGGAAAATACCCGGCAGGTCTGGTGCGCTCGCACCCTGCAACTGGAGTGTATACGAGCTTGTCTCTGTGGAGCGCTCGTGCGGCAGCCCGGGTTTCTGGGAACGCCAATCTCCGAATTGGCACAACAGCCGATCGGGAGATCGGCGTTCCCGGGTATTGTTGTGGAGATAGACACTCACCGTTGAAACGGTGGGCCATGGTCGGTCGTCCCTGCGGGATGATCTGGAAAGGAGATGGGTCATTATGAGACAGGTCATTGGTTTGGCGGTGCTTCTGGGTTGGGCGGCCGGCGCGTGGGCAGGGCCGTTCATGGGCGAGTATGAAGGCGTCTTTCGTCCCGATCCGAAAACGGCCCTCAAGGCGGTGGGCAAGGTCGTGGACGAGGGCAATGAGGGCCACCGGGTCGTCCTTCACACGATATCGTCTGTGCCCATCGAGGAAGGGGCGTTCATCGAGATCCGCGGCCAGGTGGAGGGGGCAGAGATGGTCCTTTCCGGCCGTGCTGGCGGGTACGCCTGGAAAGGCCAGATCCAGAATGGCGTCCTGACCGCCACGAGCGGATACAACCAATCCTTCGAGCTGAAGAAGAACGAGAGCAAGTCCCCGAACGCGGGTCTCAAGCCGCCCGAGAATGCGGTGGTCCTGCTGGCCTACGCGCCCGGCAAGGCTCCGGACCTGAGCCAGTGGACCAACGAGGCCTGGGTGGCTCTGCCCGACGGCAGCATGCAGGTCACGCCGAAGAAAGGGGCGAACCGCACCAAGCGGGAGTTCGGCGATATCAAGCACCTGCACATCGAGTTTTGGCTGCCGCTGGAGCCGGACAAACGCGGCCAGGGCCGGGCCAACAGCGGCGTCTACCTCAGCGACCGGTACGAGGTCCAGGTGCTCGACTCCTTCGGGCTGGTGCACACCTCCGGCGATTGCGGCGGCCTCTACAACATCGCGCGGGCCCGGGTCAATGCCAGCCTGCCGCCGGAAGTCTGGCAGACCTACGACATCACCTTCCAGGCCCCCCGGATGAACGCCGACGGCGAAGTGACGGCCCTGCCGCAGATCACCGTTCTGCACAACGGCGTGAAGATCCACGACAACCAGGAAATCCCCCTGGCCCGCCATCGCGCCAAAGGCCCGCTCCAACTCCAGGACCACGGCCACGAAATCCAGTTCCGCAACATCTGGGTGGTAGAATGAAGTGTAAAGTCTGAAGTGTGAAGTTTGAAGTAAGAGGGGCGGACTGGGTTCCTTAAAACTTCCAACTTCACACTTGAAACTCTCTTGCGGAGTCTGAAGCCAACGGTGTGCAGAGGCACCTCTTGCTTTACACTTTACACTCTTCTTCAATATCCTTCGATCAGGAGGATGGCCCGGTAGGCCGCCTGGCGGACGTCCCGGTCGGAGTCCTCGGCGTGGGCCTGCTTCAGGGCGGCGAGGGTCTTCTTGTCCTGCACGCGGCCGAACAGCTCCGCGACAGTCTTGCGGACCTGCGGGTCGCGGTCGGAGAGCAGGGCCTGCTCCAGGGCGGTCCGGACCTTCAGGCCGCCCGCGAACTGCTCCAGTTCCCGCACCGCCTGGACACGGCTGGCCGGATCACCGATCCGCAGCTTCCTGATCGATTCGCTCCTTTTCTGCTGGAGCTTTTCCGAGATCAGATCGGGCGCCGGCTCTTTCGCCGGAGCCGGCGGCCTGTGTTCCCGGACGATGACGCGCTCCCGGACGACGGGCCGCTCGACGATCACCGGCGGGCCCACGTACACCGGCCAGGGATCCCACCACGGGTCATACCAGTAGTAGCTCGGCCACCACGGCCCGCACGAATAGTACCGGTAACTCGGGTAACAGTACCGAGGGCCGGAAACCACCCCGATACCGACGCCGACGTGAACCCGCGCCGACGCCGTACTTGATAGTGATAGAACCAGCCAGGCCACCGCCGACACCAGAAGGGAACCGCAAACACCGTGCTTCACGCTGGGGAATCCAAGTCGAGATCGTGTGCTGTTCATATGTACTCCAGCCAACCCATGTTTCGCAGTCAGCTCTTACCCATCCTGTAACAACTATCGGCCGCCCACGAAAGCGGGCTGCACTTTTGTCCCTGCATTGTAACGTTGGCGGGGCCCCTGACAAGCCCTCGTCGGCCCGTGCAGCGGGGTCATTCCCTGTGGGCATGTCATCCCTGTTTGATCTGCGAAAGACACATGGTCTCTGGGCCGCCGCCGTTCGGAGTACCGCCTTACGAATTTTGACGGACAGAACCGGTAATCGCGCCGCACCCGCCATTTCGCCGATGTGCCTCGCGTCAGGCAACGTGTGGTTGTAGGGTGGGGCTTGCCCCACCAGGAAGCCGGACCCAAGGAAGACGGTGGGGCAAGCCCCACCCTACACATTACCGAACTTGCTCGTCAAAACTCATAAGGTGGAACTCCGAATGGCTTGATCACCGAATATGCCGCCGGGGTCTCTGCTCCGGCGGGAGGTCCTCGGATGCCGTCAGAACTGCCATGTCTCGAAGCAGACGATGCGTTCGATCGGCTCGCGTCGATGCTCCTTGTACGCGTCCGCCGGATAGTTGTAGGGTGGGGCTTGCCCCACCAGGAAGCCGGACCCAAGGAAGACGGTGGGGCAAGCCCCACCCTACACATTACCGAACTTGCTCGTCAAAACTCATAAGGTGGAACTCCGAATGGCTTGATCACCGAACGTGCTGCCGGGAGCCCCTGCTCCGGCGGGGGGGCGCGGATGCCGTCAGAACTGCCATGTCTCGAAGCAGACGATGCGCTCGATCGGCTCGCGGCGGTGCTCTTTGTAGGCGTCCGCCGGATAGCCCAGGGCCATCAGCTCGATGATGGTCACGTTGGCGGGGATGCCGACGATAGCCTTGACCTTGTCGGCGTAGAACGAGCCGATCCAACAGGTGGCCAACCCTAACTCCGTGGCCTGCAAGCAGATATGTTCGAGGGCGATGGCGATGTCGATCGGCCCGACCGCCTGGCCGCAGCGCATCACGTGGTCGCTGACCGTGCAGGCGACGACGATCGCGCCGGCCTGCTCCAGAAAGGTCTGGTTGTTCGCCGCCGCGGCCAGCTTCTTCTTGGTTTGCGGATCGGTCACGACGACGAGCCGCCAGTCCTGGAGGTTCTTGGCCGAAGGGGCCTGCCGGGCCGCCTCCAGAACCGCCGCCAACTGCTTGGGTTCCAAGGGTCTGTCCTGGTACTGCCGGCAGGAATACCGGTTGCGGATGGCTTCTGCCACATCCATGGTTTCACCCCTCGACAGGTTGTGACTGCTGGATCCTCACGTACATGCACGAGGGCCCGAGTATACGGAACATGTCCGGTTGACGCAAGGGCGAAAAGCCGCTATTCTAATACCGTCGGCCGGGCGGTTAGCTCAGTTGGCCAGAGCGCCTGCCTTACACGCAGGATGTCGCAGGTTCAAATCCTGCACCGCCCACTACTCTACGCTGTCGTAAGTCGTTGTTTCATGGCGACTTACGATCTTCTCCCTGTTCTCGTGCTGATTGGCGTCTGCGGCGGGAACAGGCTGCGCGTTCAAGCCAGCGTCTATCTTGGGCCTGTCTGGGGTCAGCAGGTTCTGGATCAAGTCCCGGGCGGCCTGCTGATCCTCCGTGGTAACCGTCAGGCAGAACTGTGCCGTAGTGGCGATATTGCTGTGCCCGGCCAGTTCCTTGACCACGTGCATTGGCAGATCCTTCTTCTCGGGGGTGCCCCGGGCCCAGTTCGTGATACAACTCTTCCTCAGCACGTGGAGCGTCAGCTTGCCATCCGGGCGGGTATCGTGATCTCCTTGGGCCCATCATCGGGCGGAATCTGGACATAGACCGATATCGGCTCCCGCTTCGGCTCTATGACCTTGACGTATACCGGGATGGGTTTCCTCTGGCGATTCCCGCGAAGCTCTGCGACGTATTTACTCGCGCTCTTCTCGGCGTCGTGCTGGCTCTGCTTCCGGTTCTCCGTCCCCAAGATCCTCAAGACCTTTATGGCTCATCCGGCTTTAGCGTACTTCCCTGTGACCCCTCCGACCAGTTCGTGCCGGGTTTCGTGCAGGCCGTAGATCTTGAGTTTGGAGAATTCCCTGTCCCGAAAGCCATAGGCCTTGCGTTGCAGAACCCGGATCTTGGTGTTGGTTCCTTCGAGCGGTCCGGTCGAGATCCGGTAGCGGTAGTAGTTGAGAATCCCGCTGCGGTGGGCGGCCAGGGTGTGGGCAAACTGCACCAGGATCCGGATGCCCGAGCTTTCGGCGCGGCGAATCCAATCGTCCAGGACCCGTTGGGCCGCCTGCCCCTCGGGCGGTTCCCACACCCGGCGGAGGTCCTCCCTCATCTAGTAGGCCGTGGCCAAGGGCCGATTGAGCCGCAACGCCTCGTCCAAGCGTTTGGCCTCGTCGCGGGTGGAGTCGAGGTTTTCCGGATTCTTCAACAGCAGTCAGTGCGCGCCGGCGCACGAAGTCGCCCTTCGGCTGCGCGTGCCGGGCTGGGCGGATGGGGCCACGATCCGGCTCAATGGACAACCGGCCCAGGCGCAGGTGGAACCCGGTTCCTATGCCGTGTTGCGCCGCCGCTGGCAGACCGGCGATGTGATCGAGCTGAACCTGCCGCTGCCCGTGCGGCTGCTGGAGGCCCATCCGCGGGTCGAGGAACTCCGCAACCAGGTGGCGGTGATGCGCGGCCCCCGGGTATATTGCCTGGAATCGCCCGACCTGCCCGCCCAAGTGCGGGTAGCGGAAGTGGGCTTGGCCCGGGAAGCAAAACTGACGCCACGTCAGGACGAGAAACGATGGGGTGGTGTCACCGTGCTGGAAGGGGAAGCCCGCGTCGCGCGCCAGGGCGATTGGTCGGGCCGGCTCTGCCGGGAGTTGTCGAGTGCGCCGCCGGCGCCGTGCCGGATCGTTTTGATCCCTTACTACGCTTGGGCCAATCGGGATGTATCCGAAATGACGGTCTGGATGCCACTGACCGAATGACATGACCCCCACGCGACTCACGAGGATATGCAACGACGAAGATGCATGCAAACGTTGGCGGCTCTACGACACCAAGACCCGCGTGCGGCCGTGTGTCAACTGGACCGCGCCCGGCGGGCCGCATGGAGGTGTGCGATCGTGCCTTCAGTGTCATGGAAGCACCCTTTCAGCGCGACACCGTCCGGGAACTCTGCGACGCCGCCCGCATCTCTACGGACCATTCACCGATCCGGCCAACCTTGGGGGTTCAAGGTGATGGTGTAATGACAATCGGTAATCGTTTTGTGACAATCACGTACAAGCCAGGGAAACGGACGGGTTGTCCTAGCGCGGCCTTCGGCCGCAACCAAAAAGATGTCCGAATGTGTGGTAGAGGTTCCTGACAAAGACTCTATTCCCGTTGCGAAAAGTGGGTTTTTTGCTCTTGACACGGGTCTTGGGACGGCCTGCTATTGCCGTTGATTCGGTTGAAGGAGTCCGGTGAGTGTGTCCACCAGGGTTTCCACAGCCTTTCGTACCGGCGATGAGACGCCGTCCCCCAGTTTCGTACGGGCTGCCTGAATCCCGATCACGTACGCCTCCAGTTTCCTTTCCCTTCGGATCAGGTCGAGGGACAGGTGGAGTGAAAGAGCATGAGTAGAGAAGGCGAGCCGGTGGATCTGCTCGGGTGCAAAAACGCGTATCTGTCCCGGGTAGCCGCCGAAATCTACGGCATCCACAATGAACAGCACCTCCGGCGACGCGTCCCGGATCGGGCCGATGTAGTTTTCTGGAACCGTGCCGGCATCGATCACTCTTGCCGGCACTTTGCCTGACAGGTATTCACACACTAAGAGGCCGGCCGCATCATCGCCCTTGAGCGTACTGCCTATTCCAAGAATCACGGCGTTCGACCCGCGCCACCGAGCGAGGGATTCCAGTAGTTGCAGGTCAGCCCCCATGAGTCACAGCCAGAGGTTCAATTCGTACCTGCATCTTGGGCATAGAATGCGTGCAAAATCGCTGGTCCGGACCTCCCCGGCCTGTGTGGGGGCGGCGCTGAGAGTCTCGTTCGATAGTGCTTCGCTCCCGGCAAGCAGCAACGACGGATTCGCGTAGGCCAGCGGTCCCAGCCGCTCGCAGAGCCAGGCCAGATGCTTCTTCGTTCCGATGGAAGTTCCGCATCGCTCGCATCGCTGAAGTTCGTGCTCGTGGGTCTGGGTCATGCTCCGGCGGTCCAGACCGGCCAGGTCCCACTCGTTCGAGAGCTGGATGCCCGTCTGCGTCGTGCAGTTGTCCTGGCAGTTGCCGCAGAAGATGCAGGTGTCGTAGCGCAGGGTGATCCGCCGCAGCGGATGAGCGCCGTCGGGTTCATCGACCATGGTCAGGGCGCTGGTCGGACAGACGTTGACGCACGCGCCGCAGCCGACGCAGGTGTCCGGGTCGAACCGGGGCTTGCCCCGATATCGCTCGGGCACTACGCACGGCTCCGCCGGAAACCGGGTCGTAAACCGCGGCGACAGCACCGCCGTCACCGCCTCCCTCAGCTCCCGCAATTTCGGTAAACGCATGTTGGCACTCCTGGTTCGTGAAGCGTCGTTCGTGAAGCGTGAAGCGAAAGAGCTCGCCCGGTTACGGATCGTTCGGGAAGGGGCAGAACCTGCTGCCCCACGCTGCACGTTTCACGCTTCACGTTTCACTTTCTTCAACTCCGCGTAGGCATCGACCACCGTTCCCTCCCACAGCGGGACGCCGGAGGCGTAGGCGCC
The DNA here is from genome assembly GCA_016872975.1 of Planctomycetota bacterium. Taxonomy (GTDB): domain Bacteria; phylum Planctomycetota; class Phycisphaerae; order Sedimentisphaerales; family Anaerobacaceae; genus PLanc-01. The sequence continues at coordinate 1,454 of VGYL01000032.1, read as the reverse complement.
TTTGGCGATCGCGTGGGCCGCGGTGGGCGAGGTCACCAAGACGAACACGGCGCAGATGACCGCCTTGGCGGCCATGGGGCCCGTGCCGTTGGCGAGGGCGACGCCGACCAGCAGCAGGACCGTCCCGAGCGTCACGCATTTGGTGGCGGCCTGCAGGCGGTTGTAGACATCCGGAAAGCGGACCAGTCCCACGCATCCGAAGACGTTGAACAGGATTCCCAGGACGATCAGAAGGTATCCCATGATCTCACTCATCGAAGCTGCGGCCCTCCAGGAATTTCGCCAGGGCGATCGTGCCGATGAAGCTCAGCAGCGCCCAGGCCAGTGCGACGGTCAGGTAGAAGTCCTGGCCGGTGGCCAGGCCGAGCAGGCCGCAGAAGCCGGTGACGACGATCCCGAGGATGTCGATGGCCACCGTGCGGTCCGGGGCGCTCGGCCCGCGCCCGATCCGGTACAGGCACAGGAAACAACACGCACACAAGCTCAGGAAGAACAGTTGCATCAACACCTGCATAGGCGCCTCGGGTCATTCAAAGATCTTGTGCAGGAACCACTCGAACTGGTGGGCGATCAGCCGCGTCGCCTGCTCGGGATCCTCGGCGCGGACGTTGATCCAGTGGACGTACAGGTACCCGTCGTCCGTCAGGTCCACCGTCAGCGTGCCGGGGGTGAGCGTGATGGAATTGGCCAGGGCGGTGATCGCCGAGTCGGTCTTGAGGCTCGTCTTGATCTTCACGATCCCCGGCCGGATCGGCAGCGCCGGGTGCAGGGCGCGGTAGACGACGTCCAGGTTCGCCCGTCCCATGTGATAGAAGAACACCGGCACGTAGACCAGGAACCAGAACACCCGCACCGGCGAGAGGAACACGTGATGCTCCTTCGGCAGGATCTCATGGAACAGGATGGCCGCGAGGAACGAGGCGATCAGCCCCGCGACGACGACCTGCAGATCGACCCGGCCGTCCACGAACGGCCAGGTCACCAGGACCCACACGAGAAACGCCAGCACGAAATAGATCAGTCGCCGCATCGGGTATACCCTTGCCTATTGATCAGGGCCATCATCAATTATCAATTATCCTGACGCCCTCGATCAGAACGTCCACCGCCGGCTGCAGGACCGTCGTCCGCAGCGACGGCACCAGGATCAGCAGACTCATCAGCAGGCACAGCGCCGCGAGCAGCAGCATGGCCGCCTGCATGGAGCCCCGGTTTTCGCGGGTGCCGCGCAGGCTCTCGGGCAGTTCGCCGAGGAAGACGTACCGCTGCACTTTCAGAAACGACAACAGCGTCACCAGGCTGACGACCACGGTGACCGCGGCCAGGCCGAAGAAGCCCGCCTGCACCGCGGCAATCACCAGGATCAGCTTGCTCCAGAACCCGTTGAAGGGCGGGACGCCCGCGATGGAGGCCGAGGCGACGGTGCAAGCGGCCCGCGTATAGGGCATCCGGTC
>VGYL01000031.1 GCA_016872975.1 Planctomycetota bacterium | reverse complement strand
TCCGGAGCGATCCGGCGGCTCGTGTGACAAGTCGGGGGATCCCGATGAACGGCTCGGCATCTTGCTAGGTGTTATCGCAGAGTAAGCCGTTCTTGTGCCTCGTACGTAAGTATCTGTGATATAACAGCTTATCGGCGTAGAGACGTTTCTCGTAGCGTTGTAGTATTAGGAGCGAGGCTCGCCGAGCGCGGCAATCTACCCCTATGGTCTCGGAACTCCAAACGGCTTCATCGCTCGACAGGCGATTGCCCTGCCGGGGTCGCAAATCTGGCGTTCGACGCCACGCCCGAGGGGCCTCCTGGGGATTGTCCCGGCTCCCTTCAGCGAACGGGCGAATCCGCCGATGACAGGGATGTGTGCCTGCCTGTTCGACGTGAGGATATGGGAGCAGGCAGATTACGGAAAATACTGACCGAACCCAAGGCTGGAGACCCTGTAACTCTTTGTGTGACAAGGCCCCGTCGTCCCATAATTTTCCGGCAGGAGTCTTGACAGAGTCGTCGGATGGAATTACAATGATGGAGTTTCGTGGCAGGGGACCGCTCCCTTTTTGGAGTCTGGGAGTTGAAGGCAGCGTGATCGGTGGCGGCACAGATTACTGCACGCCGGAGTCAGGGCAGGGGAACAGAGCCTTCCCTCCGCGCATCCTTGGCCGAGTGGCGTCATCCGCGGCGCTCCGGCGTTCTACGCGGCGTCGGCCGGATGGGCACGTAAGGAGCCGTATGATGGGCAAACGAAAAGGCTTTACACTGATCGAGCTGCTGGTGGTCATTGCGATCATCGCCCTGTTGATGTCGATCCTGATGCCGGCCCTGCAGCGGGTCCGCAAACAGGCCCGCAAAGTGACCTGCATGGCCAACCTCAAGCAGTGGGGCATCTTCTGGAAGATGTACTGCGACGACAACAACGGCTATTGGCTCAGCGGCAACGGCGGCGGCAGCGGCCGCTGGTGGTTCGAGCCGATGCTGAACATCTTTGGCATCGACGAGAAGATGCGCCTGTGCCCGCAGGCGAAGAAACCTGTCGGCGCCGGCGTCAATCAGGGAATCGGCTACTGGTCCGAGTGGGCCTGGCAGACCGGCAATTGGATCGGCAGCTACGGCCCCAACGGCTGGATGTGCAATCCCCGTCCGGGCGTGACGTCCGTCTGGGGCCGCTCGCCGGCCTCCGATCACTGGCGCACGCCGTACGTGACGAACGCCTCGGAAGTCCCGCTGTTTACGGACGGCTGGTGGGTCGATTACTGGCCACGGCACACGGATCGGCCGCCGGACACGCCCAGGGGCCCGCCCGACACGCCCAACAACAACGAGATGAATCGTGTCTGCGTGGACCGTCACAACGGCGCCTTGGGCGTACTGTTCTGTGACTTCTCGGTGCGGACCGTCGGCCTCAAGGAGCTATGGACCCTCAAATGGCACAAGAGCTTCAACACGCGGGGGCCCTATGCCAGGGCCGGCGGGATGCAGCAGGGCGATTGGCCCCAGTGGATGCGACATTATAGGGAGTATTGACAGCGGTCGGCGTCGACCGCGGTTTTGGGTATTCGGCGTCGTGGCGTTCGGCGCTATCGTATGCCGGCAGTTGCGTATAGGAGCGGTACCATGAAGGTAAGAAAACGCGGTTTCACTCTCATCGAGCTTCTGGTCGTCATCGCAGTCATTGCCATCCTGATGGCCATTCTGATGCCGGCGTTGAAACGGGCCCGGGAGCAGGGCCAGCGGGCGGTGTGTCTGAGCACCCTCAAGCAGTTGACCCTGGCCTGGATCATGTACGCCGACGACAACGATGACAAGCTCGTCAACGGCGAGACCGGCTACAGCAATACGTCGCCCAATCACGTCCGGGAAACGGCGTGGGCCGGCCAATGCTGGACGAGCCAATACAACGTCCGGGGCGGCGCGCGCATGCCGCGCCAGCAGCAGATCGTGGCGGTCCAGTCCGGCGTCTTCTGGACCGGCAATTACGTCAAGGAACTCGGCGCTTTCGCTTGCCCGACCGGCATCCGCGATGAGATGCTGACCTACAACCCCATGGACGGCGTCAACGGCCGGCCGCGGACCGGAACGGCCAACAACGGCGTGCCGATGTCGCACAAAGGCAAAAAGCTCTGGGTCAAGAAGAGAGGCGAGATCTTCCAGCCCTCCGACCGTCTCGTCTTCATCGACGAAGGCTGGGCCACACCCGACAGCTTTGCCGTGCACTGGGACAGCACCTGGACCTGGTGGGATATCGCCCGCTGCCGCCACGGGGACGGCACCAACGTCTCCTTCGCCGACGGGCGGGCCGAGTACCGCAAGTGGAAGGGTACCGAGACCGTCAAATGGGGTCGCGAACGCTCCGACTGGCACCAGGGCGGCCTGCGCCCCGACAGCGAGGCCGGGTGGGACGATCTGCGCTTCATCCACAACGGCTGCTGGGGCCAGACGCACCCCAGTTTCCCGGGACGGTAGCCGTCATCGGCGGACGACAGGCGCCTGGCGCGCCTGGAAATCGTCACAACGGTTATCCGCCCACGTGAAGAACGGTCGCAGCTTCTGCGTGCTCCAGCCGGGCTTCGCCCCGATCAGCTTCATGCAGTGGCCCCAGGTGGGCCTTTCGATGCAGGTATGCGCCGGCGCGAAATGCTCACACGCACTGCACAATTGCCCGGTCATCCCAAGTCAACCTCCATCAGGATTCCGTCCGGTTCGGCCTTCGGTCCGGCGGCCCCGGCCGGGAGGCTGGTACGGCATTTCGCAAGTCCTGAGACGATAGAGTAGAGATTGCTTCGTCGCGGAAGCTCCTCGCAATGACATACTGGGGCGCCCGATGTCATTGCGAGCGAGGCTCGCCGAGCGCGGCAATCATGTCATTGCGAGGCCCGACGCGCAGCGGCGCTTCGCACCGAGGGCGACGAAGCAACCTCACCCATAATCGCGGGACTTGTGAAACGCGGTACTGGGGCCACCTCTGGCGACCTTTCTGAATGAGGCACATCCAGGAAGCCCCATGTTGATGGGAAAATCGGGTTTTCGAGAAAAAAGTTGAAAACGCCGCCGGAGCTCCCCCGGGTGCGCCTCAAGCGAGACTGCCGATCTGGCCGATAAACTCGTCGAGGGATCGACGCCGGTCTGCCGATCCCCGGTAGGATGGGAGTCGGTATGGTCGTGAGGGCCCAGCACACGCAGAGCGTCATCCCCGCCGCTACCTTGTGCGATTTCACGATCGAGGGGGCCGCCGAGTTGGGCGAATGCGCCGGGGCCTGCTCGTTTCGGGCAACCCGCCGTTGTGACGGCCAGCCGGTCCTGCTGCACAAGTTCCGACCGGCCCAGACCCTCGTCGATCTGGGACCCCTCGTCGCCGGCGGGGAGCCGCCGGATTTCACCAAGCCGTTCGTCACCCGGTTCACCGATTTGTTCGTGGTCGCCGGCAGCGCGTATCTGGTCGAGCCGCTGCCGCCGTGTGTCGCCCTGAGCGACCTGTGGCGCTGCGTGCTGCAGAAACGGCCCGACCAGGCCTTGACCGTCCTGGCCGTCGCCGTGCGGCATATCATGTCCGTTCTCGGCCGGCTCGCGGCTCAGAATCGAATCCATGGAGGCCTCAGCGCCGAGACGATCGTGCTCGCTCCCACGGCCCATTTTGGCGTGCTGGCCGCCCATCTGCCCTGCCGGGAGGGCCGCCTCTGGCTGCGGCGCGACCCCGAGAGCCCCGTGCGCCCCGATTTTGCCGCGTTCGCCGAGGTCCTGGGCGTGCTGCTGGACATCGAGGCCCAGACGGCGACCCTCCAGAACCTGCCCCTGATTCTGCCCGCGCCGGTCCGCCGCAGCATTCAGGAATTGTCCCACGTCGTGGAGCGAGCCAGGGCTCGGGTAGACCGTTGCTAGTGCCGCATTTCGCAAGTTCTGAGACTATAGGGTAGAGATTGCTTCGTCGCTGAAGCTCCTCGCAATGACATACTTGGGCACCCTATGTCATTGCGAGCGAGGCTCGCCGAGCGCGGCAATCTACCACCCATGCTCACGGTACTTGTGAAATGGGGTACTAGCCGGCTCCACATTCTGCAAATGCGGAAGGGAACGAGGAGGGTAGGACCGTTTGATCCGCGTAAACGCGGTACTCCAAACCCTTGAAACGAACCGCACCGCCGCCCGCCGCCCGTCCGCCAGATTGGCATGGACGGATACCACTGCGGCTGTAACCGCCGCTGGGTCGGTCAGCGGCGTGCAATGCGGCCCACCTATATAACGTCTTTAATTGTCAACGAAGCTCTTTGAGACGACGGCCCTTCGAGGTACAATGCCCATTCTATAACGGCCCGGTGGGAATAGGTCCCTCGGCATAATGGCAACCGGATACGGCAACGGCCTGCTGGTACAAGGAGAATCTGTATGAATAGAGTCCGAACATCGATGTGCTCACCGGTCTTGTGCGTCCTGATCGTACTTGGGATAGCCGGGCCATCCGCTTTCGCCGCCGACTGGCCCTGCTACCGCGGGCCGAACCACAACGGCATCAGCCAGGAGACCGACTGGAGCGCCAACTGGGGAACGTCGGGACCGAAGGTGCTCTGGCAGAAGTCGATCGGCATCGGCTTTTCCACCACCGCGGTCGCCGACGGGCGCGTCTACAACATGGGCAACAGCGACAAGAAGACCGACATCGTCTATTGCTTCGACGCCAAGACCGGTCAGGAGCTCTGGAAACATACCTATCCCTCACCGCTCGAACCGAAGTACTACGACGGCGGCACGCTCTCGACGCCGACCGTAGCGGGTGGAAAGGTCTACACCCTGGGCAAGATGGGCGATTTCTTCTGTCTCGACGCCAAGACCGGCAAGGTTCTCTGGCAGAAGCAACTGAACAAGGAGTTGGGGTTCGAGTTGCCGACGTGGCACTTCTCCAGCTCGACCCTGATCGTGGATGACAAGGCGATCCTGAACATCGGCACGGGGGGCCTGGCCCTGCACAAGGACACCGGCGCCGTGGTCTGGCAGAGCGACAAAGGCAAGTGCGGCTACGCGACCCCGGTACCGTTCACGATGGACGGCCGGCCGGGCCTGGCCCTGTTCGGCGAGGTCACCCTGGTGGCCGTCAGTCCGACCGATGGCAAGCGGCTCTGGGAGTACCCCTGGAGGACGCAGTACGAGGTCAACGCCGCCGACCCGATCGTCGTCGGCAACCAGGTGTTCCTCACGACCGGCTACAAGAGAGGCTGCGGCCTGATCGAAGTCCACGGCGCGGACGTCAAGAAGATCTGGGAGAACCGGGTCATGGCCATGCAGATCAACAGCCCGGTCCTGCACGAGGGCCACGTCTACGGGTTCGATGAGAACGTCTTCAAGTGCCTCAAGCTCCAGGATGGCAGCGAGCAGTGGGCCGACCGCAGCCTCGGCAAGGGCGCGCTCATGATGAGCGCCGACGGCCGGCTGATCATCACGAGCGAACGGGGCGAGCTGGTGATTGCCAAGGCCGACCCGCAGAAATTCGACGTCCTGGCCCGCGCCCAGATCCTGACCAAGACCCGGTGCTGGACGTCGCCGGTGCTGGCCAACGGCCGGATCTACGCCCGCAACGCCGCCGGCGACTTCGTGTGTGTGGATGTCAGTGGCAAGTAGCCGGTAGGGTGGGGCTTGCCCCACCGGAACCCGTGCGGCTGCAAGAGGCGGTGGGGCAAGCGGGACCCCAATCGCGATGAATCGCGATTGGGAGCCCGACCCACCCTACGAAGAACGATTCGCCTGACCAAGCGGAACATGAAGACCTACGCACAGATCAACGACCGGATCGCGTCGGGCAAGGCCGTGGTGCTGACCGCCGACGAGATCATGGATTACGTCGACAAGAAAGGCCTCGCGGCGGCCGCACAGGAGGTGGACGTGGTTACCACCGCGACCTTCGGACCGATGTGCTCCTCCGGCTGCTTTCTCAATTTCGGGCACTCGAAGCCCAAGATCCGCATGTCCGAGGCGTGGGTCGAGGATGTCCTCGTCTACGCGGGCGTCGCGGCGGTCGATGTCTATCTGGGCGCGACGCAACTGCGCCACGGGGACCCGGCCAACATGTACTATCCCGGCGAGTTCCGCTACGGCGGCGGCCACGTCATCGAGGACCTCGTCGCCGGCAAGACGCTCCAGCTTTTCGCCCTGTCCTACGGGACCGACGAGTACCCGCGCCGCGAGATCCGCACGTACTTCACGATCCGGGACCTGAACCAGGCGATCATGGTCAACCCGCGCAACTGCTACCAGAACTACAACGTGGCGATCAACGATTCCGAGCGCCCGCTCTACACGTACCTGGGCGTCCTGGAGCCCCGCCGCAAGAACGCGACGTATTGCTCCGCGGGCCAGTTGTCGCCGCTGCTGAACGATCCGTATTACGAGACGATCGGCGTGGGCACGCGCGTCTGGCTGGCGGGCGCGCAGGGTCACGTTTACGCCGAGGGGACCCAGCACGCCGGCGCCTGCGAGCGGACCCCGGCCGGTGTGCCGAAAGAAGGCGCCGGGACCCTGGCCCTGACCGGGGACATGAAACGAATGCGGCCCGAATTCGTCCGCGGCGTGAGTCTGCGCGGTTACGGCGTGTCCCTGGCCCTGGGCATCGGGGTGCCCATCCCCATCCTCAACGAGCAGGTCCTCCAGCGGACCTGCGTCCGGGACCGGGACATCCTGGCGCCGGTGATCGATTACAGCCGTGACTATCCGGAAAAGACCGGCCGCGTCATTACGTACGTCACATACGAACAGTTGCGCCGCGGTCAGATCGAGATCGAAGGCAAGAAGGTGGCGGTCGGCTCCCTGTCGTCCTACTACAAGGCCCTGGAGATCGCCCATCTGCTGGCCGACGAGATCCGCCGGGGCGAGTTCCTGGTGAGTTCGCCCATCGCCCCCTTGCCGCGCGACGGCAAGATGAAACCGCTGGTGATCCGGGAGAAACCATAGCCGCCCAGGAAGCGGGAAATCCGAAATTCGAATTTCGAAATCCGAAACAAGTATGAGCCAAACCATCACCCAGAAACTGATGTTGTTCTTCCCGAAGTGCGAGTGCGAGAAGCCGATCATCTACCATTTGGTGAAAGACTACGATCTCATTGTGAACGTCTACCGGGCCAAGGTAACGCCGGAAGAGGAAGGGTACCTGGTCCTGGACGTGACCGGCACGGAAGAAGACATCGAGCGGGCCATGGACTTCGTGCGGACCTTCAACGTCACCGTCAACTACACCGGCAAGGGTGTGACGTGGGACGAGCGGCGCTGCACCCATTGCGGCCAGTGCCTGGCGCATTGCCCCTCCGGGGCCCTGCACCTCGCGGACCCGGCCACACGCCAGGTGGGCTACGACGAGAGCGAGTGCATCGAATGTCTCGCCTGCATCCGCATCTGCCCCTTCGGCACCTGTGCTTCTGCCTTCTGATTCCATGGGTCCTATGAGTCCCATCGGTCCCATCCGTCCTGCTCTTCGCGAGACCCGCAAGCGAGTCTACCAGACCTTCACCTACCGCGAGGCGGTCCTGCGGATCTGCTGCGATCGGTTCGAGGTCGTCACCGCAGAGATCGTGCGGCAGCGGCGGATTCTGGAGGAATACATCGCCCGGCATCCCGCGTTCCGCACGGCCCTGCAGCCGATCGACCTGCGCGCCGAGGCGCCGGAGATTGCCTGTCGCATGGCCCAGGCGGCGGAACGGGTGGGCGTCGGACCGATGGCGGCGGTCGCCGGCGCCATGGCGCAACGGGCCGCGGAGGCGGCTCTGGCCGCCGGGGCCGAGGAGGCCATCGTGGACAATGGCGGCGATCTCTACCTCCAGGCGGTCGAGCCGGTCCTGGTCGCCTTGGGTACGGGCACCGCCACGCTGGCCGCTCAACTCGCGCTGTGGGTCCGGCCCGACGAGACGCCGCTGGCGATCTGCTCGTCCTCGGGCAAGATGGGCCACTCGATGAGTCTCGGCCGATGCGATCTGGCCACGATCGTGGCGAAAGACGCGGCCCTCGCGGACGCCGCCGCCACCCAGGCAGCCAACCTCGTCAAGACGGTCGCCGACGTCGATGCGGCCCTGGAACGCATCCTGTGCATCGGCGGCATCGACGGCGTGCTGATCGTCCAGGACGACCGGGTCGGCCTCGCCGGCCGCCTGCCCCAATTGACCAGGACACCCCGGTAGCCGGGCGCCTCATCCATTCTGTGAGAACACAGAATGGATGTCGCTGCATCTCTCCCAGGATCGGGATGGCCGCTCACTTCTTCTTCTGCGACGCGGCTTTCAGCGCTTCGATGGTCGGCGGCCACAGGCCAATGAAAATGGCTTCGAGTTTCTTGCCCCGCAGGAACAGAAGCAGCGAAACGGCAATACTCAGGCCCGCCGCAAGGTGAAACAGGCTGATGCCCGACACCGGCTTCACCTCTTGATCCGCCTTCTGCAGCACGGATTCGGCAACGTCCGTCTGGGCCACGTCTTCGGCTATATTCTCGACGATCATCGTATCATCTCCTTGATTCCCAGGCTCCACGCTGGTCGCACCCGGCACGGCCTCATCCACCGGCTGCGTGAGGAAGCCGGATTCTGTTCTTTTCGGCGAGCACCTTTCGGGGTTTTCACATCCTCCGAGAGCGTTCGCCAACCTGCTCGCATAATCTTGCTTTCAACCTCTCTACGGCCGGTTCGCCGGTTCGCGCCGTTGTGAATCCCCTACTTGCCCCCAGGCTTTTGACGCAGGCGCACCAAGACGAACGCAAGGTCGCTGAACCGGCCCCGTCTATGTCATTGCGAGTCGCGCAGCCGCTGCGCGGCGGGTAGGAGAAAGAAACGTACTCAGGGTGCCATGCCTACGCCTCGCAGGCATGTCTTCCGTCCCGGTTTGGCACAGGGCCCCCAAACCACGATGCCTCCGTTGGGGGACCCCATGTCCACTTCCACAGCGCAACCTATTCATACGCTGGTAATACCGGATCCGCGCGGCTGCCCGCTCGTACACGCGGGCGCTAGTACCGCATTTCGCAAGTCCTGAGACGATAGGGTAGAGATTGCTTCGTCGCTGAAGCTCCTCGCAATGACATACTGGGGCGCCCCATGTCATTGCGAGCGAGGCTCGCCGAGCGCGGCAATCATGTCATTGCGAGGAGCGCAGCGACGAAGCAACCTCACCCATAGTCGCGGTACTTGTGAAATGCGGCACTAGCGGACGACGGAAACGCCTGCGCCTGCACTCACGCACAGCCGCCGTTGGAGCTGAGCACCGGAAACACGGCTCTCAATTCCACGGCAAATCGGCCTTGGGGCCGACGGCGTGGGCGGGGCGCGGGTGGTCCTGGGTGAAGACGTAGAGCTTGTCCTTGGGCTCGATCGCGACCGAATCCTCGTCGATCGCGCCGGTGGCGTCGATGACGTCGGCCAGAGACAACCCGAGATGCCGGGCCAGGAATTTGTAGGCGCCGACCCGCTTGGAGCGGCCGTAGTCGTGGCCTTCCTCCGGGAAGTGCGCGTATTCGACCTTGTCGGCCGCGCCGAAGAGCCCGTAGACGTTGCGGATGTACGGGTACTCCACCTCCGGCGTGTTCTTGGTCCAATCCTTGCCGTTGGAAATGATCATCATCGGGCGCGGTGCGGCCACGGCGGCGATCTCGACGTTGCTCGTCTCGTAATTCCGGGCCTTGTGGATGGGCATGCCGCTCTCGCAGACGCAGCCGCCGAAGAAATGGGCCGAGACCATGACCACCGGGATCGAGACCGCGATGCGGTCATCCACCGCCGCCAGCAGGAAGGACTGCGTCCCCCCGCCCGAGGCGCCTGTGATCGCGATGCGCTTGGGGTCCACGTCCGGCCGTGACGCAAGGTAGTCCACCGCACGAATGCTGTTCCAGAGCTGCAGCTTGAGCATCTTGGGGCCACGATGGTCCCAGCCGGCGTTGGCCCAGTCGCCGTAGCCGACCATGTCGTACGCGAAGACGACCGCGCCCATGCGGGCGAAGATGGCACAACGCTTCTGCATGTCGGGCCGGAACCGGCCGTAGTCGTTCGGGTTGCTCCAATGGCCGTGCGGGCAGAGGACCGCCGCGAAGGGGCCGGTGCCTTTGGTCGGCCGGTACAGGTTGCCCGTGACGAACACGCCCGGCAGACTCTCGAACGCCACGTTCTCCACGCTGTATCCCTCGTACTCGCGCCGGCTGTGGACGATCGGGTTCAAGGGACACTTTTTCGGCAACGGCGTCAACTCGGCCCCGCGCAGGATCCCCTCCCGAATCTGCCGGGCCCGCTGTTGCCATTCGGATCGATTCGAATAGGTGCTCGCAAACCGGGCCAGTTGCTCTTTCGCCTGCGCCTCGGTCTGGTAGTTCCCCACGCAGAGCTGGGGTTTCTCGGTCTCGGTGTTTTCCGCGGCCCACCCACACCAGGGCAGCAGAACAGTGGTCATCAGGAATACGATGCGGTGTTTGGGAGCGAGTTGCATACTGGACCTCTCTACAATGTCACGACTTACCCGACGCTGAAGGTGTGTCCAGCACACCCTACTGCTCGGGCCACCCGAATTTCGTGAATACCGGGTGGCAGCGGCAAGCGCAGTCTTCGGAGCTTGCCGATGGGGGGCCGTCCGCCATCGGCAAGGCCTGCGCAAAGCCTGCGGCCTTGCCGCTGCCACCCACAGTCTTGCGATAGCCGTATTACCAGCGTGCCAACGGTTTGATCTCGGCTGTTTCCACTGTCTTGCCATCGCCCCAGACGGGTGCGAGCAGGACGGCCACGCGCACGGCGCCGCTGCTGCGCGGCAGCTTCATCAGGAGCCGCCGCACACCGGTGTTCCTCTTCTGCGGCGGTTGCTGCTCGGCCGATTCGACCGTGAACGTCGCGTGCGCCGGACTCAGCACGCGGGCGATCAGCGTCTGGTCCTGGAGCTTGAGCACGGCGACCGGACCCGGTCCGATCTCGATCTGGGCGTCCGTCGTCATGCCCCATGCAACCTCGCACGTCTGGGCGAGCTCGAATTCGTCCTGCACGAGCGCGGCCCGCCGGCCTTCGATCAGGGCGATGCCGCGCGTGGTCGAACGGGCAAAATCCTTATACGCCTCGGTCAGGTTGACCAGGGCGATCGGCCGGGCCCCGTTGATATCGGTCTTGGCGAAGGATGATTTCGCCAGCGGGTCCTGATTCTTGCCGTCCAGGAGCGGAACGTTGTGGCTCAGGGAGTTCAGGCGATAGTAGGACCAGCGGGTGCCACCGCGTTTGCTGTCCCAATAACCGGCCAGGTTGTAGTCGTCCGCGCCCAGGTCGCGGGCCCAGCGGACGCCGAGGGCGTCGAGCTCGAAATTGCCCAGATCGAGGTGTCCGTGGTTGACCTGGTTGTAGCCCGCCTTGATCCCGACGAAGAGGGCGTCCGGATCGTCCCAGGCGCTGCGCATCGTGACGACCTCGACCGCCCCCCCGAAATAGTAATCGAGCCGCTTGCGGACCGCGCGGGCCGGCGGACGGGCCGCGTACCAGACCAGATGACCGGCGCTGGCCGCCCGGCCGGCAAGCTGCTCGTGCTCCGCGTAGGCGTACAAGGGATTGTGGAAGGTCCGGGCCAGCCAGAACATGCAGGGCATCGGCCGGCGGGCGCTCCTCTCGCCGACATCCGCCAGGTTCAGGTAATAGCCCGTCGGCCCGGTCGTGTAGATCGGGAAGTAGCCGGACTTGGACAAACCATCGATCTCCAGCAGCCCGAAGGTGCTGCCCAGGGCCGTCTCCAGGGCCGTCAGGCCGTACGCGGTGTAGTGCGTCGCGTAGCTCCAGTAGCCCGGCCCCTCGCCCCAGGCGCCGTCCGGCCCGTAGCTGGCCAGCGCCAGCGGCAGCGACTTGACCGCCGCCGGCACGATCCGCTCGGCGTAGCTCGGGTCCGTCTCGGCGATGGCCAGCGCGCCGATGAGCATGCCGCTGTTGCAGACCTGGTTCCAGTTGTACTCGCTCTTGACCCACCAGCCGCCCTTGGCATAGACCTCCAGTCCCGGCTGGAGCCCCTTGGCGATCAGGGCCTGGCGGATCGTGGCGCGGGTCGGCTCGTCGAGGCAACTGTACAGCCAGTCGTATCCCACCCCCACCGCGTGGGACATCTCCGCGGTATCGAGAAAATGCGACGGATTCCAGTCCTGAAACGCACAGACCTCCAGCAGATTCTCCGTCGCCCGGGCGGCGTACTTCGCGTCTCCCGTCCACCGATAGGCCAGGGCCAGGGCATAGATCCGCCCCAGACAATCCCGGCTGACGCTGAGCAGTCGCGGCCCGACCTTGCGGTACACCAGCGGCGGCCTCTTGAGGTACCCTTCGGCATCCTCCTGCACATCCTGCCAGCACTTCTGCAGCAGCGCATCCTCCACTGAGGACGCTTTCAGAAGACGGAGGTCCTCATCCTTCAGCATGAGCCGGGGATGGCCGGTCGCCAGGGTGGAAAGGACCGAACCGCCCGCCGGCGCGGGGCGCTCGGCGGCGCTTGCTACGGTCCAAAAGCCCAGAAGGATAGTGGAAATCGCCAGCAGATGTTTCATGGCCTGCCTCCGAATCTGCAATCTACTATTCCCTATTTACTATTTGCCGTCCGCCGTCTACAACGGAGCGACAGAAGAGTCTGAATCGTAAATCGTAAATCGTCAATGATAAATCCGGTGGGTCCTGCGATGAAGAAGTACATTTTCCCGACCACGGCGGAGATGGCGACGGCCGCCGCCGGCAGTGTGGCCCAGACGATCCGCCACGCGATTCGCACCAAGGGCCAGGCCAACCTTGTCATCGGGACCGGGGCCAGCCAGTCCGAGATGTTCGAGCGCCTGACCGCCGACAAGGACATCGACTGGTTCAAAGTCGTCCTGTTCCACCTCGACGAGTACCTCGGCCTGGAACCCGGCCATCCGGGAGCCCTGCGCACCTATCTCATGAAGAACGTCGTGGACAAAGTGGCGCCGTTGCGGGCCATGTATCTCGTCCAGGGGGAGGCCGCCGACCCGGTCGAGGAGTGCCGACGGCTGGGCCTGCTCATCCGGGCCCATCCCATCGATGTCGCCTGTATCGGCTTCGGCGAGAACGGGCACCTCGCCTTCAATGACCCCCCGGCCGATTTCGAGACCGAGGAGCCCTACCTCATCGTGGACCTCGACGAGCGTTGCCGCAGGCAGCAGGTCGGCGAGGGGTGGTTCCCATCCCTGGACGAGGTCCCCACCCGGGCCATCTCCATGAGCGTCCGCCAGATCCTCAAGAGCAAACAGCTCGTGGCCACCGTGCCGGACCTGCGCAAGGCCGAGGCGGTGAAGAACGCCCTGGAGGGTCCCGTCACGCCGCAGTGCCCCGCCTCCATCGTCCAGCAGCACGAAAACTGCGAGATCTTCCTCGACGAAGCCGCCGCCTCGCGGCTTTCCAGCGAACTGTAACACTTGTCCAAAGATGTTCACCGAAGTGTGTTGAGCATCTTCGGTGATACGGCCGGTCGGGAGGGCCTCGTTCCGGCGCGAAAATAGCGTGCCGCCCCGGCATTCCCCTGTATTCCCACGGAGATGGGGAGTTTTCCCGCCCCGAGCACGGCGGGCGACGTGGCTGCGGCCAATGGACTGGCCCCCTGTAATTCGAAGACCGCGTTCTCACGCGAAAAATTCAGTCCGCCAAGTGTCCCACCGGGCGGGCGTTTTTGCGCGAAGAATTCAGACCGCCAAATCATATACATGGCGCTCTGATGCCGGCATCCCGGCTGGCGCCCCTGAAAACGCGGTTCTTGGCCGTAGCCTGCGGGTATTTGGCGGTCTGATTGACATCCGGGATGCACGGGATAGCGGGAAGAAAGGAAAAAGGAAAAGGGAAAAAGGGAAAAGGCAAACGTCCGCGCGCCGCGCGCGGGTCTTACTTTTTACTTTTGACTTTCTACTTTTGACTTGCGTACAGTGGTGTCGCCGGGAGGGGCGGTTGATATCCTGAAGGGAACGAAGGGCTGGATGGCTGCCTGATAAGAATGGATGAGTTAGATCGTAGAATTCTCAAGGCGCTGCAATACGATTTTCCCTTGCGCGAGCGGCCCTTCGAGGTCCTCGCGCAGCGCCTGGGGCTCGACGCCGACCTGCTCTGGCAGCGGGTCCAACACCTGTTGGAGCAGGGCGTGATTCGGCGGATCGGGGCCAGTCTCGACTCGCGCAAGCTGGGGTACTGCAGCACCCTGGCGGCGCTGCGCGTCGCGCCGGCGCTGGTGGACCGGGCCGCCTCGGTCGTGGGCGGATACCCGGAAGTGACGCACAGCTACCTGCGCGATCACGAGTTCAACCTCTGGTTCACCCTCATCGCGGCCGACAACACACGAATGGAAGCCATCCTTTCCGAGATCCGCCTAGCATTATCCCTGGAGCCATCGGATGTCCTCAACCTCCCGATGAAACGGGTCTTCAAGCTCGACGCCCGCTTCCGCACGGAGCGGTGCTGAGAGATCGATGTTCCACGACCTTGCCTTCGCCCGGCGATTCCACAGAAGTGTTGTAGCCACGGATTACGGGTTGTGGTATGATTCCGGCCGGTCTGATCCGTGGTGTAACTTCAGGAAAGGAGCTTGGCCATGAACAGCATGTCGATGAGCGTCCGAATCCGTCTGAGCATCATGATGTTCCTGCAGTACATGATGTTCGCCGTCTGGTGGGTGCAACTGGCCGGTTACCTCGCCAAGATCGGCGTCACCGGCACGATGAAGGCCCTGATCTTGAGCAGCATGGCTCTGGGCAGCCTGGTGTCGCCGATCTTCGGCATGATCGCCGACCGCCACTTCGCCAGCCAGAAGGTGCTCATGGCCATGAACTTCGCCTGTGCCGGCCTGCTCTTTCTCGCGGCCATGGCGAGCAGCCCGGTCGCTTTGTTCGTGCTTCTGCTGCTGGCGATGATCTGCTACATGCCCACGTGGAGCCTGACCAGCGCGGTGGCGATGGCCCACGCTCCCTCGGAGAAATTCCCCCAGATTCGCGTGTTTGGCTCGATCGGTTGGGCGGCGGCCGGATTGTTCGGCCTCACCGCCGCCAGGCTCTTCGACGGCACCAGGATCGACGGCACGAATATCCCGCTGTACTGCGGCGCCGGCACCGCCCTGGTGGCCGCCCTGTTGAACCTGACGCTGCCCAACACGCCCCCGCCGGCCAAGGGCAAGCCCGCCTCGATTATCGACGTCCTCGGCCTGCGCGCCCTGGGACTTCTCAAGAGCGGCAACTTCGCCTTCTTCATGTTCATCTCCATGATTGCGATGATCCCCTTCACGATGTACTTCTCCTTCGCCTCGCAATTCCTCATGAGCCAGGGCTTCACGCAGGTAACGGCGGTCATGAGCTGGGGGCAGGTCGCGGAGATCTTCATCATGCTCCTGGTTCCGATCGCACTGACGCGCTACGGGGCCAAATGGGCCATCACCGCCGGCCTGGGAGCGTTGGTGGTGCGTTACGTCGCGTTCCTGGTCGGCGGCACGCTGGGCCAACCGTGGCTTTACTACATCGCCATTCTCATTCATGGGGCGATCTTCGGCCTCCTCATCGTCGGCGGACAAGTCTATGTGGACAAGAAGGCCCCGCCGGAGATCAAGGCTCAAGCCCAGGGGCTGGTCGGACTGCTTCTGTTCGGCGTGGGCATGCTCATCGGCACGTTCGCCAGCGAGCACCTGATCAACATGTATACGGCCGAGACGATGGTCGAGACCGTCGCGACGCAAGTCACGAATTGGAACACGGTCTGGTTCATCATGACTGTCCTATCGGCGATTCTGATGGCGGCGTTCGGGCTGCTCTTCCGCGATGAGATGAGGGAGAAGGCCGCGGCGCCGGCTGTAGTTCCGGCCTAGACTTCTGGGGCTTTCGCGCGGCGCCCAAGGACATCGCTACGGTGCCATGCGCGAACTTGCAGCCCGGGCATCTCGGGTCCGCAACGCCTTTGGTCGCGTTGCGGACCCCTTGCCATGAAAGGCGAGCAAGGCGAGCAAGGGGTCAGTCCTCGGATTGCAGTGCAACGGCCGGGTTACTTATTTCCGAGGACTGACCCCTTAGGTATGACCCCTTAGGTATGCTGTACAGCCAGGACAAAGCACCCCCTGGGGCTAAGGTTTCTATTTCTTCTTCTCCGGAGGCACAATGGTGACCTCGTCTTTGCCCTCAATGTACTCGCCGACAAACGTCGTTCCGGTCAGTATCGCATAGCCGTCCTGCAGTAGGTTCGGATCGAAGTTCTTCGTTTCCACCTGGAGCACGAGATCAACCAGCCCATCGTTATCCACATCCACTTCATCCGCCACGTATTTGCCGGCCTTTCCTCGGAGAGCGACCGGAGCACCGCAGAGCAACACACTGCTCGGGTCAATGGCGGTGGCGTCGAAGTTCGTGTCAGAGAGAATCGCCACAGGAATGAGGCCTTTGGAACCTAGGTTGATGGAGTTCGGGTAACTGTCCGGCTTGATGTCGATGGTGACCTGTTTGGCGCACTCGTAAGGACTGGGGTCCGCAACCAACACGATGTCAGGATTGTTTCTCAGGATCATCGGCATGTAAACGCAGTAGGCGTCTCGATTCAACAATGGGTTGCAGGTCAACCTGAGCCTCACCAGGTTTCTCAGGCCGGAGAGCGGCTCAATGTCGCTTATGTCGTTGTCGTCTAGATCCAGAGTCTCCAGATTCGCCAGGTTCCTCAGGACGGAGAGGTCTGCGACCAGAGTGCCGTTGAGGTACAGGCCTCTTAGATTCACCATGGCGGACAAGGGAGATATGTCCTGAATTGGATTCCACGCAAGCAACAGCGCGCCCGGGTTGAGGCCGGAGAGGGGGGCGATGTCGCTGATCTGGTTGCCTCTAAGGCTGATGCCTCCGATTTGCGTCAAACCGGACAGTGGAGAGACGTCTTCGATCAGATTGCCGTCCAAGTAGAGTTCCAGAAGACTTCTCAAGTTCGCCAAAGGACCGATGTCCTCCACCCTGTTATTGTTATTCAGACCCAAGAACCACAACTTCGTCAGATTTGACAACGGCCCGATGTCGCTGATCTGGTTTTCGTTCAATTGCAGCAATACAAGGTTCGTCAGTCCGGCAAGGGCAGAGAGGTCGCTGACTTCGTTGGTGTGCAGAACCAACTGCTCCAGATTCGTTAGTCCCTTCATTGGAGAGATGTCGCCTACGTTGTTGTGCGACACGTCTAAGTACCAGAGGTTTACCAAGTCTCTTACGGCCGAGATATCGCTGATCTGATTGAATCCCAAGATCACATAAACCAGGCTCCTCAGGCCTCCCATAGGCGATATGTCGCTAATGTTGTTGCCTTCAAGGACAAGGTACTGCAAGTTGGCGGCATGCTCAAGTCCCGTAAGGTCAGTGATTCCTTGGTAGCTGGCGTGCAGTCCTACCATCTCAAGCATGTCCGTACGCGTGGGGTCGTCAACACCGAGTGTCTCTTCCACCACCGCCTTGAGAGTCAGGTCCGCAAAGTATACTTCATCTTCCGCTCTCATCATACTGGCCATCCCCAGAAACATGGCCACGCCCAACAGGATTCCCTTTCTCGTATTCATGATATGTCTCCTCCTCGCGCGTTTCGTTGAATGTACCAGGAGTCACCGTGATTCCTGGTGGAGAGACGGTAACGTATGAGCGCGCCCGAAAGCCAAGCCATGTCTACGCGATTAGCCTACCCCTCCTGTTGGGACGTGCATGTACACTCCCTTTTAAAACAGATTAATCAAACTCGAGAAGTAAGTCAAGTAGAATTGTGACGTGTGTGAGGTTTTTTCTGGCGCTATGCAATTCCTTTGTTTACAGTGACTTATGAACCTTTTTGGGAAGGAGAATAGGTCATGGACGGTAAACAGGTGAGTGTCGAGGAATTGAAGCAAGCGACGGCGGCGGATTTCGAGCAGTTGGCCCAAGAGGTGGCGGCGGCGTTCAACGCCGCGCAGGCGGGCCGTATTATTGCCGATACCGAAGAACTGGTTCGCGACGCCCACGCCCAATTTCGTGAACGGGTGTACGCCCAGGCGATTGGCCTCTTGCAGAAGAAGCAGGAGGCTTTTTCCCCCTCGGCCTGCCGGGCTTCAAGACAAAAGGACTTCAAGAGGACTTCAAGAAGGGTCAGCCCTTATTTTAATCTTTAGGATCGTCCGCGTCGCATCGTTCCGGCCCGGGGACTTTCTCCTTGCGGCGGGGGCGGGGCGGCGGTAGGATGGGAGCATGGCGCGGTCACCGCGGATAGCGTAGGAAGGGGCCGTGTATCCTGTGACGGCCCGCGGCAACGAGCGGCGTGAGATCTTTCGCGACGACGCCGACCGGGAGCATTTTGTGCGCGTTCTGGGTGAGAGCGTAGACCGATGCGCGGCCGGCTGGTTTCCATGCCTGCCCCCAGAGACACCCCAGGATCGCCTCCCTTGTCCCCCCGTTCCACTCGTACCATCCCTTCGCCGGAAGCTGCGGGCCTGGGGCCAAGACTCTGCCTACCCGGCCGAAAAGAGAAGAGGCGGTTCAGGGAAACGTGGATCGATCCTTACCGCAGGCTGCGTCCCCTGCGACTCGGACCCGGCGATTTCCTCCGCAGGTAGGATTCTCCGGGAGGCCCTCACGTGCCCGGAAATCTGTTGCAGAGCCGGGCACAAGCGGATGGCCTCCGGCGGAGTTCCTTTCGGCCGGAAAACCGAGGACAGCCTGGGGCTGGTGTTTCGTTTGATCCTGCCAACCTTCCTGCAAGGAATCGAGCACAATGGGCACAGAATCGCCATGCCAGCAGGTTCGACAGTCTTCAAGTCCGCTAGTGGGCGGCTCTTCAACGGATTTCCGCCCACGTAAGGGCCTCCCGGAGAATCTTACTCTCGCACGGGTCGACGCACGCACGCGAGGCAGCTCTTACTGCCAGGATGCGACCCTTCCCCCCTCCCCTGAACCGCCTCTTCTCTTAAGGGGGGCCGGGTCGGCCCTTCTTGTTACGCCTTAGCGGATCTTCCGCATCGATTCCTCCTGGTCCGGGCGCTCTCGGTTGTTGCGGCGGGGATCGGGACTTCTGCTTGGGGGGCGTCCGGGAATTTTGCGGATTTTACTTGACGGCGAACTGTGGTGCAGGTACGCTAATCAGAGAACGGACCTGCGCTTGCGGGAGCGTGCAGGCGCCCAGCCGATGCGGGCCGGGACGGCCTCGCGTCCCGGCCGGTCAGAACGGGACGGTCCAGCCGTGGGGTTCCGAGACACCCGCGCTACCCCGGAATACCCAGGGGCATACTGGGCATGGTCGGACCCGGTTGTCAAACAAAGCCGAAAGGCGGTAGGCGGTAGTCAGTAGCCGGTTGTTGAAGCGAAGCCAATTGGCCGGGAACGGCAATCTGAGGTTCCCAAACGCGGTTCGTCGCGTTTGGGGTCCCCTCCTGATTGGCCCCTGGCGGAGAGCCGCTCGGGCCCCTGCCCCTGCCTTCGCAGGAGTGACAATCCTGCGAAGGGGTGACCTTCCTGCCTTTCGCAGGCAGGGGCGTCATTCCTGCGAAGGCAGGAAGCGGCGATCCCAGGGCGTGCCGAACAAGGCCGATCTTCGGGCCCCAGCCGAGGCAGAGGAGGCGGTGCGTGGTACGCACCCCACCAGGACATCTTGTGCGGAACGAAGCCAATTTGGGAAGGGAGTTTGAAGTTTGAAGTGTCAAGTGTCAAGCTGGGCAAGGTTGTGGTCGGGATATCCCACCATTGCAGTATTCTATCATTCCACCCTTCCAGCCCGATGCTTGTACGCCAAACAAACCCAATTTCCGGACGGGGCGAAGGAAGGATAACGGTGTGTGGGGACAAGAGTTATGACGAATGGGACCTGCAACGGGCCCCGGAAAAACGGCTCATCTGGCTTTAGCGTACTTCGATGGCTCTTGGGGACTCTGTCCCCAAACCCCTGAGATTTTCCGCTTTGGGCCAATAGCATCGTAGAGGAGAGCCGCACGGTACGGCCCTGCGCGGGTCGTGGTCGCTTCT
>VGYL01000030.1 GCA_016872975.1 Planctomycetota bacterium | reverse complement strand
TATCTAGTTCCTGTTGTGAAAGGTCGTTTTCTTTGCGGTATGTCGTCACACCGGTTGTCGCATTGGCCGCATTGTGCCCCGATTTGGGGACAGCAGCCCGATCGGGTGCTTTGGAGAGCTCTTGCAGAAACACCGCCCACGTGCCCCCTGCGACGACTGTTCTGTTGATACCTACTTTACCTCATAACCGTGTCAGCAAGACCAGGTTGTGGCACAGCACCGCCAGTCCCACGCTGGTGGCGTAGTGCGTAAATCCCTTGAAAAGGCAGCAACCGAGCTTAAAGGCCCGTTTTAGCACCGAGATACTGCCTTCCACGCCCGCACGAAAACGCTGGCCCAGGACAAAGGCTTCCGTGGTTTCCCGTTCCTCCTCTTCGGCCGTGCGACGACCCTTCTTGGCAATGGCCACGGTCCGGATGTCGGCTTGAAGTGAATGGATCTGTTCCATACTCTCGTAGAATCCCTTGTCGGCCGCGAGAACGTCCGGGTAATGGCCGAACAACTGCTGGTGGGCTTCCAGGGCCGGGGCCAACAGTTCCACATCCTCGCGACGCTGGGGCAAAACCTGATAGTGGTGAATGAACTTCTCGCCCGTCTGGGCCAGCAGCACCTTGTGGCCAAACTCGATCGGCTTACGGGCCTTGCCCCGCTGCAGCAGTTCCGTATGCTCTTCAAACAGGCTGTAGAGCTTCTGGTCCGCCGGTACCTGGACTCCTTGCAGCACCCGTTGGTCCGCTTGGCTGATGATCTGTGCCACCAGCGGCAGATAATGCGCCAGGTCCGCCGCCGTCTCGCCGAGCGCCTGGAGTTGGGCCAAGACCGTCTGGCCCACCCCATGAATCCACCGGACCCGCGCGATCAGCAGACGGTAATGCCGCTTGACCTGGCGGAGGGTCTTCTTGCGTTTGCTGGACGCGTGGCGGGCAATGAACGTGGCCAGCTTCTTGGCCTTTTTGTCGTGAAACCGGTGATCCAGGCCTAAGGAAGGGAACTCTTTCTGGATCTGTCGCAGGTGCCGCGACAACGTGCGGAAGCTGTCCCACAGCAGCGAGGAGTCGGTGGGGTAATGGATGTTCGTCTCGTAGACCGTGCTGTCCAGTCGCTCCTTCTCGCCGCGGATCTGGCCCGTCGCGACGGCAGAGGTGGCCAGCACCTGATTCATCGCGGCCAGGGTCTCGGGCGACAGCGCGCCGAGCGCTTTGCTCAGAAACGTAAAATCCATCGTCGCTTTCAATCCCAGACGGACAAAGTGCCGCAGAAACTCGCTGGTATCGATCCGGATCACCACGTCCCGATAGCTGTCGCCTTCGAGGAACATCACCAGCAAAGCCCGCAGCAGTTGCTCCGAGGTGTAGCCGGAGCGTCCTTCCGGCGACGTCGAAAGCAGCCGGGCCCAGTCCCGATGGGCCAGCGTCAAAAGGTCCGGGTTGGCGTCCAGCACCTCGGAGAGGGCCTCGTACTTCTGGCGATATTCCAGGACGACCTTCAGGGTTGGCTTCTCACTGAAATCGAAGTACTGTTCCGGGATCAACTGGCGTCTCATGTCTGCTCCTTTCGGATTGGTTGATAGCTTCTCCCCATCATAGAAGGAGCAGACTCTGTGTCAATATTAAATACACGTACTATCGTCATTTTCTTTCCGCAACAGGAACTATCTACTGGATAACAATGTCATCTCCATCCTTATGCGGCCGCCGGACCCTCTCTACGCTGGCGTCAAGGCCAGGTTCGACGCGCTGGGAGCATCACCGATCTGTCTGCCGGTAATCGCGATAGCCGAAATTGAATATGGGATGGCAAAGGCCGAGAATCCGGATGCCGAGCAACGCCACAAGGTGCGTCGATTCTTTGGGGAATACCCTCTTCATTTGGGGATCGATGATCACACGGTCGAGCCCTATTCTCTCATCAGATCCCAATTATGGAAAGACCATGCCACCAGGAAAGGGCGGGGCCACAAAGAGACCTTGCCGGAGGAACTGGTGCATCGAGAAAGCGGAAAGGTCTTGGGCATCGATGAGCGTGACTTGCTTATCGCGAGTGTCGCGGCGCAGTACAACCTCGTACTTGCCACCTGCGATCGGAAACCGGGCAGGCTGGCCATCGAAGCGGCGGCAGCACGACTGGAGCAGGCTGGTTACCCAATTCAATTGCGGATCAGCTATTGGGGAAAGTAAGCTGCGGACGAGGGGGCACGTCGCAATCGTTCATTATTCGCATGGACGGGACAAAAGGGGTCGAGCTTTGGATCTTGGCGTTGCCATGACTATTGGGGACGCAGGGCGGACACGTCGATCGCAAAATCAGCGTCTTGCGCATGCCGCGAACGGGGATCGAAGGTGATGATATCGCCGCCGATCCGTACGGTGGCATCATCGAGACGTTCCATGTCGGGGATTGTCTCGCCGGGGCGGGAAGGATAGACCACCGTGAGAAAGGACCATTGTTCGGCGGGGACGGTGTTGCTGATCCACAGGTTATGGGCGCAGAGCGTCTCGCCCACGCGCCATTTGCGGTAGTCTTCCCCGGTGAATGGGTTCATGAAAGCGTCCATCTTCGTGCGGTCGTCGACGGTGAGCTTGTCCGGATGGGCCAGGTGTTGCAGCCGCACGCGCACGTCACCTACGGCGTAATCGACCCGCATGGCACTCTCATCGAGATCGAAGGGGTCCTGCGGCAGAATGTGGTACAGCCAGGTGTAGATGGCGGGGCGGGAGCAGGCCAGATCGTCGTAAATCACGAAGTACCGGTTCCGCACGAAGAGAACATGGCGGAGGAAGCGCTCCAGATGGGGCAGGGCCCTGGTCTCGTAGACCTTATCCAAGGGCAGGGACCAGCGCGAGTACTTGCCTGGCGTGCGGGGATAACAGCGGGTGGCGTCGCCGGCGAAGTAGACGTGGTCGGGGCCGCGGGAGAAGGCGGCGATGCGTCCATACGTGGGATAGAGCTGGCCGGAGGAGGGCTGCGCCTGTCCCAGGCCGTCCACGAGGATCGTGTTATGGCTCATGGTGTGGTACGCAAAGGCGTCGCCGTTGGCGGAGCTGCCGCCGCCGTGGTTGAGCATCTGTCCGTAGGCGTGCAACTGGAAGGACGTGTCGGAGTTGAAGGAGTGGCCGTAGCCGCCGCGCGGACGGCACTGGAAGATGATGCCTGTGCCTTGGTCGTAGGTCGAGCGCAGGCTCGGCGGCCCGCTGGCGGCCATGGCCCACCCGTCGATCGGGAACAGACCGACGGTGTCGGTCTCCGCCTGGGGCTGGGGTGCGGCGTAGTAGGCGGGCAGCACGTACTCGATCCAGGGACGGAACGTGGAGAACTCGGTGCCGCCGTACTGCTGCCAGTCCAGCAGGAAGCAGCCGTCGCCGGTCAGGTACGCGAGCTTGCGGAAGTGGGCGAGGTGGTTGCCGCGCGAGGCGCTGGCCTGGTTGCCCCAGGCGTGGTGGGGCATCCCCACCGGGATCACCCGGCGGAAGAACTCCCCAAGGCGGCGGTAGTAGGGATTGCGGCCGAGTTGGGCCTCGGGCAGCGTCGTGTCGAAATACATGGTGGCGTTCATCAGCCATTTGCATTTCGACGTGCCGTAACCGGCGCCTTCGTTCCAGGCTTCATCGAACCCATGGCCGCAGGTGATGCCGATCATATAATTGAGGATCAAGTCGAACCATTCGCGCCCGATCTCGCTGTGCTCGTAGAGCGCCAGGCCACACGCCGCCGTGCCCATGGCGGCCTCGTAGCCGTGACTGCTGATCATCCCGGACATGCCGCCGGCCCGCACCAAGGGCCGGCCGGTCTCTTTGTCCTTGCGGTTGCGGTTCTTCCACGAGAAGTTGTTCATGATGTGCTCGATGCGCCATTCGAGCGAGGCGATCATGGTCTGTCGTTCGTCAGCGGTGAGATCCGGATACAGCCAGTCGAAGAGCAGGGCCAGGAACTCGTTGCCGTGCGTGGCGTCTTCGTTGCCGTCGCCCCCCAGCCCTTCCGGCGACGCCCGTCCGCCCGGCGGGTAGCTCGCCCAGGTCACGGCACGCGATTTCACCCCCGCGTACCGGTCGTCGCCGGTCATGCGCCAGACGAAACACACCGTCGCCAGGTCCTGGGCGATCGTGTAGAACTCCTGCGTGGGCTCGGCGGCGCGGTCGGTCGCCGGGAACCGGTTCCACCAGGGCTTTTGCAGGATCGCATCGGCCTGGCGACGCAGATGACGCAGAGCGGCGTTCGAGCCGGGGTCGGTCTGCGCCAGCCGGCGGATATGGTCCAGATTCTCGGCGTTGAACAGGATGCGCGGATGTCCCCGCCGGACCAGATTGGGACTCGCCAGTTTCGAACGGTCCCAGACCGCGGCCTGCTCGGCGATCACGAACGAACGGATCTTGCTCCATTGCACCCGGCCGGCGCCGGCTTCATAACCCACACGCCAGTACCAGCGATTTGACCCATGCTCGGGTTTTCCCACCAGGGCCGGCAGGGTATTGTAGAAGTTGTAGGGGCAGGTGACATTCACCGCGGGATTCGCGCAGTCCGCTTCCCGTGAGATCTGGAGGCGGAACGTGTACAGGGCGTCACGAACGTCGCCGGGCCAGTCCGGCCAGTAGGGCCAACTGATCCGCGGCGGATTCAAGTCCACGGTCTCACCATCCGCCGGCCGCCAGTTGACGTAGCGGCTGTAGTGACTGCGCGGGCTTTCCGGCACCCGGGCCTCGGCGCCGATCCGCACCGGCTGGGCGAGACCCCGCCCCGGCATGATCAGCCACGGGAGCAGGGCAACGGTTACGGCGATTCGTTTCATCAGCCTGTCCTTTCATCGTAGGGCGCCAGGGTCCGGACCATCCGCCGGAGCGCACTATCCTACCGAGAACGGGCCGAGGGCTCAAATACGGCCCAGGGAAAATTATCGCACCACCTCCCGGCCTGCATCGATCATGGAGAAGGGACAACAAGGGCTCATCCGGCTTTCGCGTACTTCCCTGATCGAGGCACGTCCGAAGCGCGCGGTCTGTTGCGATGTGGACTTGATGTCAATAGGTGGTCGCGGAAAGCAGCCCTGCGACCTCAGGATGAGGTGAGAGTGCGGGATTGTACGACGGAAGAGTGCCTGTACACCATGGGAACGGGCGCGTCGATCTGGCTGCTGGTGCCGCGCGGCCGGCCATTCCTCTGAGATCACCGTGGCGTGAAGGAAAGTGACAAGCTGTAGGGTGCGGATGATGTCTGTCGCGCTTGGATCTGGATGTAGTAGGCCTGGCCTGCGGACACGGATACGGCTTTGGAGTCCACGGGGATGCCCGGCCTGAACCAACTGGTCTGCGTCAGTCGCTCGCCCTGTTCGTTGAAGAGGCTGACTGGGTTGATATCGCCGTGTTCCACCCCGGACCGATGGAGGTTCGTGACGCGGCACTTGAACGTTCCATTGGTGGGCATGGTAACCTTGTACCAGTCCTCCTGATCGCCCTCCTTCCCGATCTCTCCTTGTATAGAATCGCCAAAGCCAAGGTGGTTGGCACGATCGCGGGAATCATCGGGCTCCCGATTCGGCTTGCGGGAGTAATCCGCCCCTTGACCAGGGAGGGTGTTAACTGCCGAACCCGGTGTGTGCAGATGACCCACGGGCCCCGTTGAGTCTGTGTTCGCAGGTACTACAGCTTCATTCTGGGAAGGTTTCGTCGAATGGCCATCCGGATGGCGAGGGCTCTCTTGCCCGTCAGCACCAAGATAGACAAGCCGTACTATGCCTGCCAGAATGAGGATTACCCCAAGAAACGCTATCGCTGGAATCAGTACACTCTTCTTTCGGGAGGCAAGGGGAGCTGGTGGCGGAGTTCCTTTGCCCAATATGAGGCGAATCTTCTCGGCTAGAGTGTTCAAGTGATCCTCCAGCGGAGGAGTGATGGCATCCAGCCAGTGCTGGGCGGAGATGAAGAACTCGATCGGCTTGGACGGCAGAATGTTCTCCACCCGGAGGGGAATGATAGTGACTTCCCTATCTACGGCCCTTTCTACTTCGCGGAAGACATGCTGCGACTGGTTGGAATTGGACGAGAATACGAAGACCATAATCCTGCTACTCGAGATCGCCTCGACTATGGCCTCACCCCAGTTCGCACCCGGCTCCACATCTCTGGGCGCGATCCAACACCTGATTCCGTGTTCCTCAAGCTTGGCGCAGGTCGCATCGGCTATGTTCTTGTCTTCGGATGCATAGCTTATGAAGACATCGTGTGCCATGATCTTGATCCCTTCCCTACGCTCAAAGAGCAGATGCCCATATGGTTCCGCCTGGAAACGGGAACGTCCCATTCGATCTCATAAAGCTGTATCCTGAACTGCGCAAACCCCATGATAGGCGAATAGCACGCCCGGTTTCAACGGCTTTTGTCATTATTCCTGACCCGTCTGTCTCCGTGACCGATGTCGGTGCACTGGATGTGACCGACGCGGCGGTTACCGCGCAGATCGGTCGGTTGATCGAAAGATGAATGTGGTAGTCTCAGAGGCGGTTCGTGGGATATCCTTGTAGACTTCCACGGTTCTGGTGCCCACCTTCTTCCCGTCGATTTAGAAGTAGCCGTTGTGGACCGCCTCGGCGGCAGTGGTCAGGTCCACCTCCTTGAACAGACTCTGGTAATCGGGATGCTTAGCGAGCCGACGATACTCCTCTTCCTCTTCAACGATTGCTGCATATCCGGAACCTGCGTGCGCCGGGATTCGGTGCAAAATTGGTGCAGCAGCAGTCTGTGCCCAGAAAACAAAAATGCCCAGCAGCCACAAGTGACTGTTGAGCAACAACTTACAGCAGTGGGCAGGACTGGAGTTGAACCAGCGACACACGGATTTTCAGTCCGTTGCTCTACCAGCTGAGCTACCTGCCCGGTTTCGTGCGTTCCGGAGGCTTCAGTGTACCATATGTATGACATTCTGCAAGCAATTTCGTGCGTCGGCGGCTAATTTTGTTGGGCGGCAAGGGTGCAGGTTCGGTGACCCTCTGTGCCCGGGTGCCGCCGTGGCGTGGGCGGCAGCAGGAAGGTCAGGAACGGGCTTGCGGCTTCGGGGGCGCGAAGCAGACCAGGGAGATGATGACCAGGCCGGCCCCGGCGATGAACAGGAAGATCCTCTTGATCGGGTCGCTGCACCGCTGGAGCCACGGGGGGATAAGGGCCTCCGGAGGCTCCTGGTCGGTGTCCTCGACCAGGGCCTGGCGGGCGACGGCCAGCTCCTCGGCCCGGGCCCGGGGGTAGATCGCACAGGGATCGTCCGGCTTGACCCCCAGAGTTATCGGGGCGATTCGCTTCAGCAGGTCCGGGTTCTTCTCCAGTTGTTCGAGCAGCCCGTCGTAGTCCGCGTTGAGCGCTTTGAGGCGTTCGGTGGCCCGTTGGGCCGCCTTCACGAGATGCCGACCGCGGCAGTACTGGACGAAATCGTCGCACAGAACCGCCGCACCGAGCGCACCGGCGCCGATGCTGAAGAAGACGACGAAAAACAGCAGGTGTAAGATCCCGTGCCTGTGCATGTTATCTGATCTATCGGCAGGCGATGGCATCTTTCTGGAACGCTTCTCGGACCAAAAAGAAAGCGGATTGCGGACCGCGGGTAAAACCCGCATCCGCAATCCGCAATCGTCGATCGGCTACCGAACTTACACCGGGTAAACCGGCAACTGGGCCCGCAGCAGCGGGGCGATCTCCTTGCCCTGCTTGCGGACTTCGCGGGCCGTCTCGCGGAAGACGACCTGCAGTTGATCGAAGTCCATGGCGGCCAGCTCGCCTTGCTTCTTGCCGTTCTGGGTGACGAACTTGGTCATGGCGTCCGTGGCGATTTCACGGATGAGCTGCCACATCTCCTTGCCCTGCGCCGCCGCCACGGCCCGGCCCATCGCGACCGACAGCGACAGGATGGCGTTCATGCCGAGGACGCCCTTGCGCTGCATGACGGCGATCTTCTTGTCCGCGCCGCCATTGCCGTCGGCCAGACCCTGCGCGACGGCCTGGTCCCACTCGAGCTTGAGCAGGGTCCGGTCCACGTCCAGCAGGCTGCCGAGGTCACTGAGCCTCTTGCCGACAAAGGCCTTCGACAGGATCGCTTCGAGGTTCTGGACGGCCTCCATGCAACCCTTGCCCTCGTAGCGGCGGGCCTTGCGCCACCGTTCGAGCAGCTTGTCGTCGCCCTTGGCTTTCACCTCGTCGAAGCGCAGACCCTTGCGGAAGCGGAAGGTGCCGTCGCCGGCGTCCTTGAACAGGTCGAGGTGCCGCTTGGTGAGATCGCAGGGCTTGATGATGCTGTCGATGAAGTGAATGGCTTCGTCCACGCCGGCGGAGGTGCCCAGCGGGGTGGAGCCTTTGAAGCGGATCGTGCCGGAACGGCCGAGGAACAGGGTGGCCGCCGCGGTCGGGATGCCGGCGTTGGTCGGCTCCTCGTTGCCGGTGATCGCCTCGATCGCCAGCATCCGCATGAGCAGGGCGGCGATATCGATGTCCGCGGCGTCCTTCGCCAGGATCACGTCTTTCTGGCCGGTCAGGGCCACCGCGATGTCCTTCAGGTCTTTCTCGATGGCCTTACGCTCCTCGGCGCTCATCTGCCGCTTGCTGCGCTCGGCAATCGTGAGGATTTCCAGGACGCGGCCGTACTTCTGGAGACGCTCGGTATTGGCGCCGCCGCCGGCCTTGAGGCCGTAAGCATTCATGGCGGTGG
Source organism: Planctomycetota bacterium (assembly GCA_016872975.1). GTDB lineage: Bacteria > Planctomycetota > Phycisphaerae > Sedimentisphaerales > Anaerobacaceae > PLanc-01. Next base: position 11,361 of record VGYL01000030.1, on the reverse strand, counting down.
AAATCTCGGCCTCGAACGGGTCGTTGGGCGACTTCGAGCGGTGCGACACGATCAGCTCGGCATCGTAAGCCAGCGAGGTCAGCATGGCCAGCACCGTCTCGGAGAGCGTGCCGATCTGGTTGGCCTTGATCAGCGTGGCGTTGATTTCGCCGTTCTTGGCGCACTTCTCGATGTTCGTGTCCTTGGTGGTCACGAGGTCGTCGCCGACGATGAAGATCTTGTTGCCGAGCTTCTCCATGATGAGCTTCCAGCCGGCGTGATCCATTTCGCCGAAGCCGTCTTCGACCGACAGGATCGGCACGCCGTTGCGCATGGCCTCTTCATAGAGCCCCAGGATGTCGTCCCGGCTCATATCCACCTTGCTCTTGTCACGCCAGAAGCGGTACATGCCGGTGGCGTCTTTCTGGCCGGTCTCCTCGCGATAGGCGTTTTCCAGCTCGGAGGCCGCCGGGTCCAGGGCGACCGCGACATCGACGCCGGGGACATATTCGCAGTCCAGGATCGCCTGCTTCATCATGCGCCACAAGCGCTGCTCGGGCACCTTGTCGCCCGGCTCCTTGTCGACGTAGGGGGCCAGACCGCCTTCGAGGCCGATACCCATGACCTTGGCGCCGGCGGCCGACTCGATGATCTCCTTCAAACGGGTCTGCAGGTTGACAGTCATTTCCTGGGCCTCTTCATAGGTCTTGGCCGACAGCGGAATGAACATGCCTTCCTGCATGCTGATGTTGCTTTCGGGGTACTCCTTCTCGGTATGCCGGCCGCCCATGGCGCAGTTGCGGTACTGCCAGGGGGCCCGGACCCGGCCGCCTTTGGACAGGGCGACCTGCATCATCCGGTCGGCCATCAGCCGCTTCTTGACCTCGGCGGCCTTGCTGTACCAGTCCTCGCTGCCGGCCTTGGCCGCGGCCCGCGCCGCCTGCTCGGCCGCGACGGCCTCGCGGGTGCGGAACTCGCGGAGCTTGCCGGGGTCGGCCAGGAAGCGGTCGAGCAGCCCGACAAAGCCTGGGGCCAGGAAGAACCGGCCGAGGTAGATGAGCACCTCATTCCGGGCCAGAAGTCCCAGACCGATGGAGAGCGCCGCGATGGGCAGACAGATCGTTGCCAGCCAGCCGCTCCAGACCGGGGCGGCCGCCGCCACCGCCAGGTTGTACGGGGCGTCCGGGGCGTAGTTACCGTTTTCCTTCTTGACTCCGTAGAACTTGCCCCAGGGGATCAGCAGGAACATCTGGGCGTACCAGCCGAACTTGTTGCCGCTCTGGCGGGCGGCGTCGGCCTTCTCCTGGGAATCCTTGTTCAATGCCGTCAGCCGTGCCGCCGCCAGGAAGTGACCCATCTCGTGGATCGCGATCGCGGCATGCCAGGACAGATAGAGAATCGCCAGGGACATCCACACTTCCAGGTGCAGCGGCGAGAACATGAAGTTCAGCACCAGGTACTTGATGTTGTGGCCTTCGGCGGCCGCGGCCGTCAGTTCTGCCGCCGGCAGACTCAACACCGACGAAATGAAGGCAGCGTGGAACGACACCAACTTGTGGTTGGCGATCACCCAGCCGCGTTCCAGGTACCCGGCACGGTTCACTCGTAGCCCTTGCTCTCTTGACCCACTCATGCTCAGCTTCTCCTTCTTCACTACCATCTTCTCGTGTTGCGCGACACGCGGAGGGGAACCCCGACGCGACGATACGCGTTTGGAACCTGATCCCCGACCGCAGATTCCCACGGATACAGGCGATGCACGATGGGCACAGCCCATCCACGCCCCCGGCTGGCAAAGCACAGAACATAGCGGCTTGTCCCGGCCAAGTCAAGCACCGATTCGCGAACTCGAGCACGAAAAATGGCCGGCACCGGGGACAGGTCCCGCCAGGCGGGACCATCGCCAAGGCCTGCCGGGCTTGACGCTGCCACCCGTCGGGACGGCCGCGGCACGCGCGGACAAGATGGCCGCGACACGTTCTCATACACGTCCTCAGGGTCGTGCCGAGGACGTCCCTCCCTCCGGCAGGCGAGATCCGGATCCGCCCACGCAGTCCCGCCACGGCCCGGTGGACTCCCGAGGCAATGCGGAAAACACAAAGGGCTGCGAGAGACGCTCGCAGCCCTTTCGGATACGTTCACGGATTGCACCCCCGGTGCCTGTGCGGGGGTCAAGGTTTCGGGAAGAACGGGAAGAGCGTGCGAATCTCGTCCTTGGAGGGCCGGCGGCCGTATTCGCAGATCTCGAAGGCTTCGGCGTAGCGGATCTTCTCGGCCTTCTCCGGGCCATACCACTCTGCGAGCTGCTTGCGGTACTGGTTGGCCGGTCCGGCGAAGCGCCGGTCGAAATTGCGGCGGACCTCCTGCACGCGGGCCTGGTACCCCTGCGGGTCCGTGGGACAGGTGCGCTCCGAGCCGTTGCAGCCGCCTTCGAGGGTCTGGGACGCCAGGGCGCTGGCGGAATCCAGCTTTTTCTCGATCACCTCGTCGATGCCGACCACGATATCCGGGGTGAAGGGATACGGCTTCTGGAAGCCGTCCTGGACGAACAGGAACACCGGGTTTCGCTCCAGGTAGGGAACATCGGGACAGAAGAACGGCACCGTGACCATGTAGCCGGCGTCCTGCACCAGCATGGCGGTATTGCGATGGTCCGGGTGGTAGTCGTTGGGCCGATGGGTTATCACGATGTCGGCCCGCCACTGGCGGATCAGGCGTACGATGGTCCGGCGGTTCTCCATGGTGACCATCAACTCGCCGTCGTGGATGTCGAGCACTTCCGTCTGGATGCCGAGGATGCGGGCGCACTCCTCGACCTCGGCGGTGCGGCGCAAGGCCAGCGGGCCACCGGCCGTGCCCCAGTGGCCGATGTCACCGTTGGTGGTGGAGACAAACTTCACGTGGTGGCCGCGGGCCGCCCACAGGGCTGCTGCGCCGCCGACCTTGAATTCGGCATCGTCGGGATGGGCCCCGAAACAGATGATCCGCAGCTTGCCGTCCGTGGATTTTGGAGCGGCGGGGGGCTTGGCCATCACGGCGCCCGGTGCGGCGGGGGCCTTCTGGCCGGCGGCCGATGCCGTCATCGCCGCCAGCAGGACCGTCGCGCCGACGAGCAGCACGCACAGCGATACCCATCGTGATTTTCTCTTCTGGTTCATTGCTTGGACCTCCTATTGCATTGATGCTCTTGCTGTCAACCGCCACCTGTCAACTGACTACTTCTCAGTTATCCATTCTCAGCCGAACTGCCGGGCGAACGTGGCGTTCTCGGATATCTGATCCTGGTACCGCGGGTACATCCCGACGATCACGCCGTCGGTGGGTTTGAGATTCTCGAAGGCGAATCGGAAGGCCCCCTCAACGGTCTTCTTATCACCGCATTTGCGGCCGGCCGCCAGGATCTTGTAGCCCAGGCAGGGTTGATCGACCTGGCGCGCCACCCGGGTCATGGTCGCCGGATCGGAGGCGAAGAACGAGTAGCCGATCTGCAGCGTCGCGACCGGCGGCATTTTTTCCAATTCCTCCTTCGTTCGCGTCAGGTAGTAGAAGCAGGTCATGAAGAAATCGACCTGCCAGCCCTCGTCGGCGACCTGCTTGATGCAATCGGGATTGTGGGCGGAGACGCCGGCCAAGACGCCCGCGTCGCGGACCCGCTTCACGAAGTCATGGACTTCCTGGCTCTGGCCCTGGCGAAAGAGCCGGTCGGTGACCCCGCCGTGATGGACGATCCCGATCGGCTGCGTCTCGCGGACCACCTGCGCGACCGGCATGGCCTTCGGATCCCCCGAGTGCAGGCAGAGGAACTTCATCTTCGAGCCCCGCTCCCGCAGGGTCCGACAGACCGGGGCCATCTTCTCCGGGCTGCCGAACTGGTGCGTGTCGATCCCCGCCCGCTCGCAGTCGGTCAGGAACTCGACGATCCGCTCGGGCGTGAAATACTCCCGCATGTGCCGGTCCATGATCGGACCCATGTAGGAGTAGCCGCTGATGGGATTCGAGCCCACGATCAGCCGGGTGACCTGGTGCGGGCCGAGCCGGATCGTCGGCAGCGGCGACGCGGGCTGGTCCGCGGCGGGCCCGGTCGCCTGGGCCCGGGACGTCCTGGCGACTGTCAAGGTGGACCCCGCCACGGCCAGCGAAAGCCGCGAGAGAAACTCCCGGCGCGGAGTCACGTCTGCATCATATCGATCTGTGCTCATATCGATCTCCTGATGCCGCCAGTATAGAGGCAAACCAAAAGGGCTGCAATACGCCGTACAACCCTTTTCGAGATTCTTGGTCCTCTCGGCGATCGGGCCTTCCATGCCACGAAGTGAGCTTGATTCTTACGCCGGCGGCTGCTCCCCTTGCGGGCGTCGACCAGATAGACCTCCGGACCAGATTCCTCCAGCATCTGCATCACCGGAATCCAGTACACCCCCCGTGGCTTCCAGGGGATAACCAGGACCCCGCACGGGGTTCGGCTTCGCCAATCCTACTCGCACCACCTCCGGAACCAGACTCGCAATCGGGCACGTAGCACCACTGAGTCTTCGATCATAACTGTCGGAGCCTACGAATCTCCCATTATAACACGTTTCTTCCGCCTACCCGCCGCGCAGCGGCTTCGTGACTCGCAATGACATAGGGCGCCCCAGTATGTCATTGCGAGGAGCTTCAGCGACGAAGCAATCTCTACTCTATCGTCTCAGGACTTGCGAAATGCCGTAGTAGGCCGTATGTTCCTCTTTGGACGTTGACAGGCGGCGGAGGTTGTTCGTATGCTGCCGGGCATGAGACGAATCCTGTTGGTCCATCCGCCTATCTACGACTTTGCGGCTTATGACTTCTGGCTCAAGCCGTACGGTTTGTTGAGCGTGGCCGGGCAGTTGCGCGGACAGGCGGAGTTTCTGCTGTTCGACTATCTGGCGCCAAGGCCCAACGAGGGCGATCCCGACGCGCAGACCGGGACGACAGTATCGCCGCAGGGGACGGGTGGCAGCGCCAAGGCCTCGGGCCTTGACCATGGCATACTCCCGCGGTATGACCGGTGGGGCCGCGGCCGGTTCTCTTGTGAGCAGATCGAGTCACCGGCTCCGTTGCAGTGTATCCCGAGACACTTCCGACGCTTCGGCGTGCCCCGTTCGCTGTTTGTCGAGTACCTGAAGGAGCGGGGGCCGTTCGCCTATGTTCTGATTCAGACCATGATGACGTACTGGTATCCCGGGGTGCGGGAAGTGATCGAGGATGTCCGGCGGGCGTGGCCGGATGCTGCGATCGTGCTGGGCGGCAACTACGCGATGCTCTGTCCCGACCATGCCCGCGGCTTGGGGGCTGACCTGGTCGTGGCGGGCCGCGATTTGCGGCCGCTGTGGACCTTCCTGGACATGGCGCCCGATCCGGGTCAGCCGACTCTCTGGGAAGCGGCGGGGGCGCGTGATGATTCGCCCCTGCGCGTTGGGGCTCTCAAGCTCGCGGATGGCTGTCCGTTCCAGTGCAGCTACTGCTCGGTGCCGCGGGTCTACGGCGGTTTCCAGCCCCGGCCGCTGGAGCGGTCGTTGGCCGAGTTGGAGCTTCTGACAACGCGGGGCGCCCAGAATGTCGCCTTTTATGACGATGCGCTCCTGTTCGAGGCCGATCAGGTCCTGGTTCCCTTCCTGAGGGAGGTTCTCCGGCGGGGTCTGCACGTCCATCTGCACACGCCGAACGCCTTGCATGCTCGCTTCCTGACCGCCGAGCTGGCGGACCTGATGGTGCAGGCGGGCTTCCGGACCTTCTACCTGGGTTTCGAGAGCGCCTCCCGGTCGTGGCAGCAGGGCACCGGCGGCAAGGTCTTCTCGGAGGAACTGGCCCGGGCGGTCGAACACCTGCTCGCGGCGGGGGCCGATCCGGTCGAGATCACGGCGTATGGGATCCTCGGCCATCCCGACAGCGATGTCCAGGAGATCGAAACCTCCATGCGCTTCGTGCACACTCTGGGCATTCGCGGCATGCTGGCGGATTTCTCGCCCCTCCCGGGCACGCCCGATGGCGAAGCCTGCCGCCGGTGGGTCGATCTCGACGAGCCGCTCCTGCACAACAAGACCGCCTTCCCCATCCTCCGTCTCGGCTTCGACGAGGTGAACCGGCTCAAAGATCTGCAACGGACCCTGAATCGCTCCATTGCGGCGAACCGCTGCTCGTAGTATGTTAGTCGGCCGACTCAGGATGCCGCGTGATGCCGCGGTATCCGCGCAAAGGATTGGTGCACTCCGGCTGCGGCCGTGCGTACAGGTGCCATGCATTATATTGACGAAGAAAACATCTTTCATTTCCTGGTGCAGATCTCGCTGCTGCTGGGCCTGGCACGCGGGTTGGGCGTGCTCTTCAACCGTTGGCGGCAGCCGGCCCTGACCGCCGAGATTCTGGTGGGCTTGATCCTGGGGCCGACCCTGCTCGGGCGGTTCTGGCCCACGCTGCATCAGGTCATCTTCCCGCCGGATGCGGTCCAGCAGAACATGCTGGAGACCATCGGCTGGCTGGGGGTGTTCTTCCTGTTGCTGGAGACCGGGCTGGAGGTGGACTTTTCCAGCGCCTGGCGCCAGCGGGGGGACGCCCTGAAGATCTCGCTGACCGACCTTGTCGTTCCCATGCTCGTGGCGTTCGTGCCGTGCCTGCTGCTGCCGAGCGCGTACCTGGCGGACCCGGATCGCCGGCTGACGTTCGCCTTGTTCATGGCGGTGGCCATGACGATCAGCGCCATGCCGGTGGCCGCCCGGGCCCTGCACGATCTGAACCTCTCGAAGACGGATCTCGGCTTTCTCATCATGTCCGCCCTGTCGGTCAACGACATCATCGGCTGGCTGCTTTTCACCCTGGTCCTGGGCTTCTTCCGGCAGGCCAACCTGGAACTGACGAGGGTCCTGGCGATCTTCGTCGCGACCATCGGGTTCACGGCCTTCTGCATGGCCATCGGCCGGCGGCTGACCGGGGCGGCCATCACCGAGATCCGCCGGCGCCAGATGCCCCAGCCGGCCACCTCCCTGACGTTCATCCTGCTGCTGGGGACCCTCTGCGGCGCCATCACGCAGCGGATCGGCATCCATGCGTTGTTCGGTTTCTTCCTCGCCGGGATCATGGCCGGCGAGGCCCGCGAGCTCTCCGAGCGGACGCGCCAGGTCGTCTCGCAGATGGTCTATGCGCTGTTCGTCCCGATCTTCTTTGCGGGGATAGGGCTGCGCATCGACTTTCTGGCGCATTTCGACCTGTTTCTCGTGATCTTCGTCACCGTCATCGGCATCGGCGGCCGATTCCTCGGCGCCTGGCTCGGCGTCAATCTGACGCAGCTTTCCCGCAGCGACCGGGCCACGATCGCCGTGGCGCACACCCCGGGCGGGGCCATGGAAATCATCGTGGGCCTGCTGGCCTTGGAGTCCGGCCTCATCACGCAGGCGGTCTTTGTGGCCATCGTGTTCGGGGCGGTCTTCTCGTCGGTGATCCTCGGCCCCTGGCTCAGCTACGTCACCTCGCGGCGCAAGGAAGTGAGCATCCTGGAGTACTTCTTCAAAAAGTCCATCGCGGCGGACCTGAAGGCCACCACGCGGGACCAGGCGCTGCGGGAGCTTTCGGAGCTGGCCGCTGCGCAGGAACATGCGTACGAGGCCGAGGGCGTCTATGCCGCCGTGCGGGAGCGGGAAGACCAGATGGGCACCGCTCTGGAGCTGGGGATCGCCATTCCGCACGCCCGGCTGGCGACGATGGTCCGGCCGATCATCGTCTTCGGCCGGTCCCGCACCGGCATCGAGGACTGGGACTCCCCCGACGGGCAGCACACGCACTTCGTCTTTCTTGTGCTGGCGCCCCCGCGCAGTGACGACCAGGTCCAGATCCTGGCCCATCTCGTCCGCACCATGCAGGAACCGGCGATTCGCGAGCAATTGCTCCGGGCCGGCGGGCAGGACGCCCTGTGGCCGATCCTCGCGAGCGCCTTCGCGGCCAAACGCGTCATCCGGGCCCGCAAGAAGCGCGAGCCCGGGCCGGCGATCCGACAGCCGCTGCCGGAGCCTGAATCCCCGTCCTCTCATTGAGAGGCGGTGGGGACGTCGGCCGCAGGGGCCGGCGGCTCGATGCCCTCGCCGGGCGGTGGTGTCGCGGCAGGTTGCGGCCTTTCCGGCATCCGCAAGAGTGCCGGCAGCGTTCCGCGCTGGCGCTGTTCGAGGATCTCCTGGGTCAGGCTGAAGCCCACGGCCAGCAGCGTCGGGCCGATGAACAGGCCGACGAAACCGAAGGTGGCGATGCCGCCCAGCACGCCGATGAACATCACGATAAAGGACAGCGTGGAGCCGCGGCTGATGATGACGGGCTTGATGATGTTGTCCACGAGACTGATCACGAAGGTCCCGTAGAGGACCATAAAGATCCCCCGGCCGATGGACCCTGTCGCGAAGAGCCAGAGGGCGGCGCCGATCCAGATGAAGGGCGGGCCGAAGGGCAGGAAACTCACGCAGAAGGTCAGCAAGGCCAGGAGCATGGGGGCGGGCACCCCGGCGATGACGAACCCGATGCCGGCGACGATGCCCTGGCCCAACGCCGTGCCGAGCACGCCATAGACCACGCTCTGGACCGTGGTCTTCACCACGTCCATCAGGCGTTGCGCCGAATCGCCGCTGATCCGCTGGAAGCCCTCGCGCAGACGCGCCACGAGCCCCTCGCCATCGCGGTACAGGAAGAACGCGATCAGCACGCTCAGCACCAGATGGAGAAAGCCCTTGACCAGATCGATGGTGTGTCCCAACAACCACAGGCCGGCCTGTTTCAACCACGGCGTCCACTCCTTGAGCGTGGACTCGGCGTCCTTCAGAAAGGCGGACCAGGAGTCGTGGATGCTTGGGCCGATCAGGGGGATGTCGCCGAGCCACGTGGGGGGCGCAGGCATATCCGCCACCGTGTGCGAGTCCAGCCACGCGAGTCCGGCCCGAATCGTGTCCGTAAACGTCAACCCCACGCCGACAAACGGGATGATCAGCACCAGCGAAAGTAGGAGGGTCATCAGCGCCGCCGCGAGCGTCCGCCGGCCGCGCAGCCAGCGCCGGAACAACTCATACACGGGCCACGTGGCGAAACACACGATGGCCGCCCACAGAATCGCCGACACGAACGGCCGCAGGACGAGCCCGCAGCCCACGACAATCGCCCCGACCAAGGCCAGCCCGGCGATCTGCTCAATCGTCTTTTGGTGCTTTACCATCCGTCATCATCTACAATTCACAATCTACGGTTCACGAGGCGAGCTTTGCGGCGGATATGTCCTCTGTGTCCGGGCACAACGGCCTCCGCCGGGTGAACTCGAGTCGTCGAGAGCGAATTGTACGCTGTGAGGCGTAGATCGCAAACACGAAATCCTCGTCCCTGAATAGCGACAGCCTCGGCTGCCCGATGAACGCGGCTGCACGCAGATTCCGGACTGGGGGCCGAAAATGCTCCATGGACCGCGGGAGCCTGTGCGGACACGGATCCACCCCACCCGGCCTGCGGCCGCAACCCAACGACCACTTGCGCAGAGACGCGGAGATCAGAACCCGTAGGGTGGGGCTTGCCCCACCGAACTCCTGGGAACCGGCAACTGCTCGTCGCCGAGAGAATTGAAAGAAGGGGGTAGTACGCTATTTCGCACGTCCTGAGACTATAGAGTAGAGATTGCCTCGCCGCTGAAGCGCCCGTCCGGGGAGGTCCGTGCATTGATGATGGATGATTGACGATTACCTTCTGAAGAGGGCACCGGGATCACAGCCACTTCTTCGTTTTGAAGATGATCAGTTGCAGGGCAACGACGCCGGTCAGGATCAGGAGGAAGATCAGGAAGGCCGACGGGGCGTCCGCGCCGGGGATGCCGCCAAGGTTGATCCGAGCGTCTGGTCGAGCATGCCCGCCAGGTAGCGCAACAGGCGGGCCGTGCGCAAAACAAGATGCTGCGCCCTTGCAGTGCAGCGAAGCAATCTCCCACGCCACGGATTGAGATTGCCTCGTCACCCTCGGCGCGAAGCGCCGCTGCGCGTCGGCTCTCGCAACGACATAGGCACGACCCGCCATGCGACTTTGCGTTCGCCTCGTCAATCCCAGTAGGGCTGCGGCGGCGCCCCCAGCGGCTGCGTCCAGGTAATCCCGTTGTGGGCGAACTCGACCTTCTCCGGATCGATCGCCTGGATTCGGACGTTCCCGATCCGATCCCCGACCGCGAACCTGCTCCTTCAAGTCGTTTTCCCATTCCATAATGGCGTCCGGTCTTGCGTTCCTCTGATGCTCCAGCGCTCTCAACCCCGTGGTCACCTGGAGGCGTACCCGTTCCAGACGAGCCAGCAGGCTCCGGGCCTGATGCCGCAGCAGGGCCAGCGGCGGCCTGTCCAGCCGTTCTTCCACGATCCGCGTCAGCTTCCGCTCGAAGTCCCGGTCGATCAGAATCTCCGCCATCCGGCTGGTGAGATACTCCAGGATCATGGCCTGGTTGAGGAAGACCGTCTCCGGACGCACGTTGAAGCCGAGGTCGGCGCACGCCGGTGCGTGAGGCCGAGCGAGATACAGGTCCACATACTGCACCCAGGCCTGCTGCTCGGCCGGACTGAGCCGCACCGCTTCGCGGCGGCTGATCTCCCGCACGATTTCGGCTCGACGCGCCGTGTACCACTGTTCCACGCGTGTCCGTTCTTCAGCAGCACGCGCTTCGATCTGCGGCACCCGCGCCTCCTGTATTCGGAGGCGCTCCGCCAACGGCGGCGGGATTGACGGCCCGGTCCCGCCGCGCACGGCAGACCCGCACAGAACAATAAGCAATCCCGCGCTGATCCAATCTGAGCTTCTCATAGGTGCACCCCTCACACGCATAATCATTAACAGAATCACGCCGGATGAAAACAGGCCGTGCCTGCCCACGGCCTCAGAGGGTGTGTGAAAAGCGTGCCATCGTTAAGGCCGGTAGGCCTTGGCGATGGTCCGGCGTACGGGAAATCCGCCATCGCCAAGCTCCGAAGACTCCGCTTGACGATGCCACCCATCGCACTGGTGTCGCCCGGACCTGTTTTTCTCAAGCCCGGACCGGCCCTGTGACGATGCCAGGGCAATTGCAGGTGAGCATGGACTTCCCGTTTGGAGTTCCGCCTTCAGGCGGGTCTGACAGTCTTGCGGCGCAGCCGGCTCCATGTCTAAAGAAGAAAGGAAGGTCGGACTATTGGACCCGCCTAAAGGCGGAACTCCGAACACTCGTCACCAAGGTGGTGGGGCACATACAATTGCCCTGGTGACGATGCCTGCTTGCTCGTGTCGCGGGGTTCTGATAAGATTCCGCGTGATGGTCGGGAATTTGTCAGGAAGATGTATTGCCCGTAGAAAGGAGTAGCGATTCCATGGCTCGAAAGAAGATTGCCTGCCTGT
>VGYL01000029.1 GCA_016872975.1 Planctomycetota bacterium | reverse complement strand
TTCCTGCTCGCCAGGGGAGCGGATGTGAACGCCAGGGACGCCGCCGGAGCCACACCCTTGCTTGAGGCTCTGCTCCAGGGCCACGCAAGCACGGCCAAGGTGCTGATCGATGGCGGGGCGGCGCGAGTGGATATCAAGAACGCCCTCAGAAGGACCTCCGGCGATGAGGTATACGTGGAGGTACGACGGCCGCTTCTGCACGCAGCCCTGCACCGGCCAGAATGGATTGGACTTCTTCTGGCGAACGGGGCCGATCCGAATGAGCGGGATGACAAGGGCAATACGCCGTTGCACGCGGCGATTCTGGCGGGCAACGAGGAATTGGCACGCCTGTTCCTCATGCACGGCACGGATATCAATGCCCGAAACCAGGGCCATATCACGGCCCTGCACTACGCGGCCAACGAAGGCCGGGCGGAGATTGCGTCCGTGCTCCTGGCGAAGGGGGCCGACGTGAACGCCCGGGACAGCGACGGCGACACTCCCCTGCACAACGCCGCCCTGCGCGGCCACCGGGCGGTGGTCGAGGTGCTCATAGCCCACAAGGCAGACAAGAACACAAGGAACAGCCGCGGCCGCACCCCGCTGGAGGAAGCAGACCGCCGGGGACACAAGGACATCGTCCGACTCCTCACGACCCCGACTGCCGGGGACAACGCGGCAGCGAAGTAGTTGGGAGTTGGCCTGGTTCGGCGTGGGACCCCAAACGTGATCTATCGCGTTTGGGGTCCCACTCCGTCTTGTGAGTTTGACAGACGAAACCGGTAATCGTGCCGCATAAGTTGTCTTGGCGAGTTGCCTCTCGCCGGGCAACGTGTGGTTGTAGGGTGGGGCTTGCCCCACCGGGAACCCGGACCCAAGGAACGCGGTGGGGCAAGCCCCACCCTACACATTACCGAACTTGCTCGTCAAAACCCATTAGAGAGTGTGTGAGAAGTGGCACGGGCATCCTGCCCGTGGGGTCTTGTGGCATCGGCATCCTGCCGATGATTCATGGGCTGGAAGCCCATGCCACGGCCAACCGACTTCACACACACCCTCTTGGGCGGGTCCAGACCGCGCAGCGGCTCAAGACGTTGCCGCCGTAGAAGGCAGGACGGTTCCGACCCGCGTAAACGCGGAACTCCAAACGGCTTCATCGCCGAACATGCGCTTGCCTGGAGGGCATACGCGATGGGTTGACACTCCGGAGGTAGGCCGGTATTATGCCGCTTCCCCTGCCTGCCATTGGGTTGCGGGTTGGGGGCCGGATGGGATCGCATATTGTGTGCATCTGTCGGGTGGACTGGCATACGGATCGGAAGGCGGTTGCGGTTGCGCGGCTCGTGTCGGTTGTGTGGAGCGTCGTACGTCTTGGGCGCGCGCCGACCGCCGCGTCGCGAAACGAGCCGCGCAACCGACCCGCGCTCGACGAGCAACAGGGAGTGTCATGGCAAAGAACAAGATCACGGTCGTGGGGGCCGGCAACGTCGGGGCGACCACCGCGTTTCTCGCGGCGTTGAAGCGGTTGGGGCAGGTCGTTCTGGTGGATATCGTCAAGGGCCTGGCCGAGGGCAAGGCGCTCGATATGGCCGAGGCCAGTCCCATCGAGCTGTCGCAGCAGGACCTCATCGGCACGACCGACTGGGCGGCGACCGCCGGCAGCGACGTGGTCATCATCACGAGTGGCGTCCCGCGCAAGCCGGGCATGAGCCGGGACGACCTGCTGGCGACGAACGCCGGGATCGTCCGGGACGTCAGCCGCAAGGTGGCCGAGTTTTCGCCCCATGCCGCCGTGATCGTGGTCTGTAACCCGCTCGATGCGATGGTCCACGTGGCTGCGCAGGTGACCGGATTTCCCAAGAACCGCGTGATGGGGATGGCCGGGGCGCTCGACGCCGCCCGATTCAGCTACTTCCTGGCAGCCGAGCTGGGTGTCAGCGTGGAAGATGTCAAGTGCGTGCTGATGGGCGGCCACGGGGACGACATGGTGCCGTTGCCTCGCTTCACCACGGTCAGCGGCGTCCCGATTGCCAGGCTTCTCCCGCAGGACAAGATCGACCGATTGATCGACCGCACCCGCAAAGGCGGGATCGAGATCGTCAACCTGCTCGGCTACAGCGCCTACTACGCTCCGGCGGCGGGGGCGGTGAAGATGGCCCAGGCCATTCTCCAGGACACGAAGAACCTCATCTGCTGCTGCGCCTGGTGCGAGCGGCAGTACGGCGTGGGCGGCTGCTTCGTCGGTGTCCCCACCCTCCTCGGCAGGGGAGGCGTGGAGAAGATCGTCGAGCTCGACCTCGACGCGTCCGAGAAAACGCAGTTCGACGCCTCGCTCGGCCGGGTCAAGGAACTGGTGACGCGGGTGGACCAACTCCTGGCCAGCTAAGAGAGCAAAGGCCAAGGTAAGAAGTCGGCATCGAAGAAGAGAGAGGCGCGGCGTCCCGCCTCACGCAGGCGGAAGTCCCCTTTTTGCCTTTCACCTTTTTCCCTTTTCCTTTTTCCCTTGCCTTTGCCGGGGGCGCTGGTATAACCTACGCGACTTTTGGACATGGTTGGAATCACGAAGGGCAGAAACCGCCAATGGAACTGATAACCAGAATCAAACAGGCTGAAGTCGAAGCACACCAGAGGATCGAGCAGGCCAAGGCCGACGCGGTGAAGATCGCCGAGAGGGGGCGTCAGGAGCGTCGGCAGCGCCAGGAGCAGGCCGAGCTGCAGCGGCGCCGGGCGATCGATGCGGCCGTCGAGAAGGCCGGCGCCGAGGCCCAGGCCGAGATCAAGACCCTCAAAGTCCAGGCCGAGCAGCAGCGCAAACAGTTGCGCGAGCAGGTGCAGCGCAAAGTCCCGGCCGCCGTCGCCAAGGTCGTCGAGCACGTGAAGAAAGGCTGACCATGGCGATTACCCCAATGGCCAAGGTGATGATCGTGTGCCATCGCACGCAGGTCGCGGACCTGCTGGCGGCGTTGCAGGCCGAGGGCATCTGCCAGGTGCTCAACGCCGACGAGGCCGCGGTCAGCAGGGACACGCCGGGACTGGCCGCCCTGCGGAGTCGCCCGAAAGACCTCGATGAGCTGGTGGCCCGCCTCGAACGGAGTATCGGCTTCCTCAAGGAGCATGCGCCGCCCGAGAAGGGCGGGAGCTTTCTGGCGCCGCGCAAAGTGGTGGATCTGCGACTCTACGGCGAGATCATCGCGGACCCCCAGGCACGCCGGCCCCTGGAAAAGGCGGAACAGGCGCAGGCGGCCATCGAGAAAGCCCGGGCGGAAATCGACCATTCCCAGGGCATGCTCGACACCTTGCGGCCTTGGGCCCCCATGCAGACGCCGGTGGAGGAATTGGGCCGATTGCGGACTACGATCTCCTGGGCGGGCCTGGCGCCCGGCCAGCATTTCGAGCAATTCCAGCAGGAGCTGACCGAGGCCGGCGCCGCGCTGCAGCGGGTGGGACCGGCCGGGACGCGCGAGGCGGTCATCGTCGTCGCCCTGCGGGAGCAGGCCGAGCAACTGCAGAAGCTGCTGCGATCCTACGAATTCGAAGTCGTCAACTTCGAGTCGATGACCGGCACCGCCGCCGAGCTGATGCGCGAGTACGAGCAGAAGCTGCTCGAGGCCCGCGCGCGGGTCGAGGCGCAGCGCAGAGCCGCCGCCATCCTGTCGGGCCACCTCCTGAAGCTGCAGGTGCTCTACGATCACTACCGGAACATGCTCGAGCGGGAGCGGACGCGGGACAGTGTCCCTGCCACCGAGCACACGATGATCCTGGAAGGCTGGTGCAAGAAGAAGGATTATCTGCGTCTGGAGAAACTGGTCGGGCGTTTCGACGCGGCGAGCGTGGCGCGAATCGAGCCGGCCCCGGGCGAGGACGTTCCGGTCGAGATCGAGAACGCTCCGGCGGTCAGCCCGTTCGAGACGGTCACGCGCCTGTACGGCATGCCGATCCCCTCCTCGGTGGACCCCACGGTCTTCCTGGCGCCGTTTTTCGCGATTTTCTTCGGTTTGTGTCTGGGGGACGCGGCGTACGGCCTGATCCTGTTCGGGCTGCTGGCGGTGGTCGTCCGCAAGCTCCAGGGCAACAAGCAGGCCCTCGTGATGCTGATCATGTGCGGCGTGACCACCGCGATTGCCGGGGCCCTGACGGGCGCCTGGTTCAGCGACGCCATCCAGGCGCTGGTCCCGCGCGACACCGCGGCCTTCCGCACTCTCAACGGCCTGCGCGAATCGCTGATGTGGTTCGATCCGATGACGCAGCCGATGACGTTCTTCCTTCTGTCCCTGGGACTGGGCTACCTGCAGATCCAGTTCGGCCTGTTCATCGGGTTCTTCCACAACCGGCGGCGCAAGGACACCGCGGCGGCGGTCTTCGACCAGTTGTCCTGGATCGTGATGCTCAACTCCCTGCTGGGACTGGGCCTCAGCGCCGGCGGCGTATTTCCGGCCGCACTGACGCGGGTGTTCGGTTTCATCGTAATCATCCCGGCGCTCATGATCCTGCTGTTCAGCGGTCGCGGGCTGCCCTGGGGCGGACGCCTGGGAATGGGCGTCTTCAATCTCTTCAGCACCGTCTTCTTCGGCGGCGATATCCTCAGCTATGTCCGCCTGATGGCGCTGGGCATGGTCAGTGCCGGCTTCGGCATGGCGATCAATGTCCTGGTGCAACTGGTGCTGGGCGTCCCCTATATCGGCTGGCTCCTGGGGGCCTTGCTGTTCGTGGGCGGCCATCTGTTCAACCTGGCGCTGTCGACGCTGGGCGCCTTCGTGCACAGCCTGCGGTTGCAGTTCGTCGAGTTCTTCCCGAAGTTCTTCCAGGGCGGCGGGCGGCCGTTTCTCCCGCTGCGCCGGGATTACCGCTATATCTACGTCGAATGATGCCGCCGGACCAGGGCCGCGGTTTGCCAGGAATCTTCGAAAGTACGCTTAGGAAAAGAGGTCGGAGACTATGGAAATGATGGGTTTGACGTTCGCGTTGACAGGGGCTGCATTGGCCGTATTTCTGGCGGGGATCGGGTCGGCCGTGGGGTTGGGCGTCGCCGCCCGGGCCGCCACGGGCGTGCTCAGCGAGAAGCCGGAACGGTACGGCACCCTGATGCTCCTGGTCGTGCTTCCCAGTACGCAGGGCATCTATGGCTTCGTCATTGGGCTGTTCGTGATGATCAAGTTGAACATGTTCGGTGACGCGGCGGTCCCGGTGACTTGGTATCAGGGCCTGGCCATCCTGGCGGCGTGTCTGCCGGTCGGCATCGCCGGCCTGTTCAGCGCCATCCATCAGGGCCGCACCGGCGCCGCCGGCGTCCTGATGAGCGCCAAGCGGCCGGATATGGCGTTCAAAGCCGGTGTTGTATACGCAGCTCTGATCGAGCTGTACGCGATTCTGGGCTTCCTGATTTCGCTGCTGGTGCTGCTGATGGGCATCCGGCTCGCGGTCCCCGGCGCGGCGTAAGTGAGCATCCCTTTACGGCAGGAATGGACTATGGAAGCTGATCAGGTCATAGCGAAGATACTGTCCGATGCCCGCGCCCAGGCCGAGGCGATCCGCCAACAGGCCGAGGAGCGCGAGGCCGCCGAGACGGCGAAGCTCGACGAGGATCTCGTCCGCTTCGAGCAGGAGACCCGGACCCTGGCGGAGAAGGCCGCCGCCGGCGAGCGGTCGCAACGGCTCGCCGTCGCGCGGATGGAAGCCGCCAAGGAGTACGTGACGGGCAAGGCCGCGCTGCTGGACGAGGTCTTCACGCAGGCCCGCCAGAAGATCGAGAAACTGCCCGAGGCCGAATACCGCGAGCTCATGGCCGCCCTCATGGCGGCCGCGGTCGAGAGCGGCGAGGAAAAGGTGGTCGCCGGCAGGAGCGATCCCTGGATCGACGCCAAGCTCGTAGCCGCGGTCAACGACCGGCTCAAGGACCAGAACAAGGGCCGCCTCACCCTGGCCGAGGACAAGCACAACCTCGGCGGCGGATTCCTCCTGCGGCGCGGCAAGGTGCGCACGAACGTCTCGCTCGGCGTGCTCGTGGAGCAGGCCCGCAAGGACCTCGAGATCGACGTGGCCAAGGACCTCTTTTCGAACGAAGCCGACACGGGTCGGGCGCGGTAGCCGAACATGGCCGAGATGCAATTGGACAAGACGGACCTGAGGATCCACGATTTCTTCACGTACCCGCCGGTCGGGGAGGACGACTACCGCTACATGTTCCAGACCGCCCAGGTCCGGAGCATGGAGACGCAGATGCTGACGCGGACGGCCGTCCTGGACATGGCCAATGCGTCGGATTTCGCGTCGTCGGCGTCCTCGCTGAGCGGCACGGAGTACACGCTCCCGCAGGGGGCGGGACCGCTGGAGATCGAGGCCGTGCTGCGGCAGCGCCGGACGGTGGTCCGCCGGCTGTTCGAGGACCTGATGCTCGACGAGCGGATCGTGGAAGTGTTCCGCAGCCGCGACGATTATGCGAATCTGCGGCTGGTCCTGCGGCGGGTGCTCACCGACAAGCCGGTCGGCACGGATTACAGTCCCGAGGGCAACGTCCCGCCGGAGCAGCTCCGCCAGGCGTTCGAGGAGCAGAACTATGCGCTCCTGCCCCCGTACCTGCAGGCGGCGACCGATCAGGCGGTGCTCGCGTTCTATCAGAACAAGGACATCCGCCAGATCGACAGCGCGATCGATCACGCTCAGACCGCCTACAAGCTCGAGACGGCCCGAACCGCGGACGGCAATGTCTTTCTGACGAACCTCTTTCGCCTCCAGGTGGACCTGACGAACCTTCGCACGATGCTGCGGGCGAAACTCCTCCAGGCCGACCCCAGGGACGTCTTCCTGGAGGGCGGCTTCGTGGAGATGGATCGTCTGCGGCAGGGACTCGACATGCCCTACGAGGCCCTCGGGGCGCTGTTCTTCTCGACCCCGTTTCACGCGGTCGTGGACGCCGGCGCCGGCTACCTGGCGCTGAACGGGTCCTTCCTCAAGGTCGAGCAGCAGTGCGACGAGTACCTGTTGGGGTACTTGCGGCAGACGGGGCAGATTGCCGCCGGTCCGCAGCCGGTGATCGCCTTTTTCCTGGCGAAGGAGCACGAGATCCGCGCGGTCCGCCTGATCCTGACGGCGAAAAGGAATAATCTCGATACAAAATTGATCCTGGATCGCCTCGCGTAAGGCCCGGCCCGGCGCGGACGGCGATTCCGGAGACACGAGAAACGAACGAATGGAAGGCAAAGTCGCAATCTTAGGGGATGCCGATTTCGTGATGCCGTTCGCGGCGCTGGGCGTCGATACGTACGCCGTGGGGCGCGAGCGGGAACAGGTCACGGAGGCGGCCGAGCACATCGTCGCGGCCGAATATGCCCTGCTGGTCGTGGCGGAGGACATCGCGGCCGCCGCCGAAGAGGTCTTGGGCAAGACCCAGAGCCGGCCGACCCCGTGTGTCGTCGTGGTGCCGTTCACCACGGAATCGGAAGGCTTTGCCACAGAGGCCCTCGGCAAAGTCCTCAAACTGGCCACCGGCATCGATATTCTCAAGAGCAGCTAAAAGGTCGTTGACAATGAACGAAAAGAGACAAGGTCGTATCATGAAGGTTGCGGGCCCGGTCGTGGTCGCCGAAGGGATGGCCGGGGCGCGGATGTATGACGTGGTGCACGTCGGCGCGCTCAACCTCATCGGCGAGATCGTGGAGTTCCGCGGGGATCGCGCCTCGATCCAGGTCTACGAAGAAACCACGGGCATCGGCCCGGGCGAGCCGGTCGAAGATACCGAGGCGCCGCTGAGCGTCGAGCTGGGTCCGGGTCTGATCGAGAGCATCTACGACGGCATTCAGCGGCCGCTGGATGCGCTGGTCCGTGCGGAAGGCGCGTTCATGAGCCGCGGCAGCGCCATGCCCGGCCTGAACCGTGAGAAGAAGTGGCACTTCAAGCCGACGGTCGCCACCGGGACGAGCGTCGGACCGGGCGATGTCATTGGCGAGGTGCAGGAGAGCTCCCTGGTGCTGCACAAGATCATGGTCCCGCCCGGTATCCGCGGCACGATCCAGCGGATCGCGGCCGGGGACTACACGGTCGAAGAGACGGTGGCCGTCTGCGCCGCGGAGGACGGGACGAAGCAGAATCTGACGCTGATGCAGAAGTGGCCGGTCCGCAATCCCCGGCCGATCCAGCGGCGGCTGGCGCCCGTCAACGTCCTGGTCAGCGGCCAACGCGTCATCGATACCTTCTTCCCGATCACCAAGGGCGGCACCGCCTGCGTGCCCGGCCCGTTCGGCACGGGCAAGACCGTGGTCCAGCACCAGCTTGCCAAGCGGGTCGATGCCGACATCGTCGTCTACGTCGGCTGCGGCGAGCGCGGCAACGAGATGACCGACGTGCTGACCGAGTTCCCCGAGCTCAAGGACCCGCGCAGCGGCGAGCCGCTGATGCGGCGCTCGGTGCTGATCGCCAATACCTCGAACATGCCGGTGGCCGCCCGCGAGGCGTCGGTGTACACCGGGATCACCATTGCCGAGTACTTCCGCGACATGGGCTACGTGGTCGCCGTGATGGCCGACAGCACGAGCCGCTGGGCGGAGGCCATGCGGGAGATTTCCACGCGTCTGGAAGAAATGCCCGCCGAGGAAGGTTATCCGGCGTATCTGGCCGCCCGCATCGCCGCGTTCTACGAGCGGGCCGGGCGCGTCCAGTGCACCGGCAAGCCCGACCGGGAAGGGGGCCTGTCCGTCATCGGGGCGGTCAGCCCGCCCGGCGGCGACTTGTCCGACCCGGTCGTGCAGGCGACCCTCCACGTCGTCAAGGTCTTCTGGTCGCTCAAGGGCGAACTCGCTTACCAGCGTCACTTCCCCGCCATCGACTGGCTGACCTCGTACAGCTTCTACAAACAGTATCTGCGCGGCACTTTCGAGGACAAAGACCAGGGCGCGGAGATGGAGCGGATGACGGTCGAGGCGATGAGCCTGCTCGAACAGGAGGCGCAGCTCCGCGAGATCGTCCGGCTGGTCGGCGCCGAGGCCCTGTCGCCGCGGGACCGCCTGGCCCTGGAGACCGCGCGGTCCATCCGCGAGGACTACCTGCACCAGAACGCGTTCCACGCGGTGGACACCTATACGTCGATGGTCAAGCAGTACGAAATGCTCAAGACCGTGCTGCATTTTCATCACGCGGGCCTGGCAGCCATCGAGGCCGGCGTGGAGACCGGCGAGATCTTCCAGCTTGGCGTCCGCGAGGATGTCGCCCGCGCCAAGTACATCCCGCAGGAGGAGATCGACAAGATCCGCCAGGTTCGCCAGAAGATCGACGAGCAGATGCGGCAGCTCGAGGCCGCGTTGGCCGCGAAGTAGCAGAACGGTGGCGCGGGCATCCGGCCCGCGATTCGAGGCCCCAGGGGCCTGACCACTCTAGGAGTATGATATGCTGTCCATGAAAGAGTATCAGACCGTAGCGAATATCCAGGGCCCGCTGATGCTGGCGGAGATGATCGACGAAGCCAAGTACGGCCATATCGTCGATATCGAGCTGGCCGACGGCTCCCTCCGCCACGGCCAGATCCTTCAGGTCGAGAACGACAAGGTGCTCGTACAGGTGTTTGAGGGGACCAGCGGCGTGGACGTCGAGCGCAGCACGGTCCGCTTCCTGGCCCGGCCGCTCGAGCTTGGGGTTTCGCCCGACCTGCTCGGCCGCGTCTTCAGCGGCATGGGCATCCCGAAGGATGGCGGCCCGCCGATCATCCCGGTGGAGCGTCGGGACATCAACGGCGCGCCGATCAATCCCTTCGCCCGCAACTACCCGAACGAGTTTATTCAGACGGGTATCTCGACCATTGATGGTCTGAACCCGCTCGTCCGCGGCCAGAAACTCCCGATCTTTTCCGGCTCCGGCCTGCCGCATGATGACCTGACCGCCCAGCTCGCCCGCCAGGCCACCGTGCTCGGCAAAGGCGAGGCGTTCGCGGTGGTCTTCGCTGCCATGGGCATCACCTTCGAGGCCGCCCAGTTCTTCATCGACGATCTGCACAACACCGGGGCGATCGAGCGGGCCGTCATGTTCGTCAATCTGGCCAACGACCCGGCCATCGAGCGGATCGCCACGCCGCGCTTCGCCCTGACCGCCGCCGAGTACCTGGCGTTCGAGTGCGACATGCACGTGCTCGTGATCCTGAACGACATGACCAACTACTGCGAGGCGCTCCGCGAGATCAGCGCCGCCCGCAAGGAAGTCCCCGGCCGCCGCGGTTACCCCGGTTACCTGTACACGGACCTGGCGACGATCTACGAGCGGGCCGGCCGCGTCAAGGGCAAGAAGGGCTCCATCACGATGGTGCCCGTTCTGACGATGCCCGAAGACGACAAGACCCACCCGGTGCCCGACCTGACGGGCTATATCACCGAGGGACAGGTCATTCTCTCGCGGTCGCTGCTGCGCAAGGGCGTCATGCCGCCGGTGGACGTGTTGCCGAGCCTGTCGCGTCTGAAGGACAAGGGCATCGGCCGCAACAAGACCCGCGAGGATCACGCGGACCTGTACAACCAGCTTTACGCCGCCTACGCCCGCGGCAAGGAAATGCAGGAATTGGCCACGATCATGGGCGAAGCGGCCCTCGCGGCGGAAGACCGCAAGTATATGGAGTTCGCCAACCGCTTCGAGGCCCGCTACATCTCCCAGGGTTTCTACGAGAACCGCACCGTCTTCGACACCCTCGACCTCGGCTGGGATCTGCTGAGCATGTTCGACAACACGGAGCTCAAGCGCATCGACATCAAGCTGATCGAGAAGTACATGCCGCAGTTCCGCAAAGGGGATGGCAAGTGAGTGGAGCCATGATGGGGCGCAGCCAACGTATCCACGCATCTACGAGGTGTTGCCGTGCTGGCTAACGTGAACGCCACTCGAATGGAGCTTCTGCGGCTTCGCAAGCGGATCGCGCTGGCGAAGCGCGGGCACCGTCTGCTCAGTGAAAAGCGGGACGAGATCTCGCGGCAGTTGATCCGGATCGCGCGGGATATCCAGCCGTTGCGGCAGAAGGTGGAGGCGGAGCTCTCGCAGACGTTCCGCCGGTTCATGCTGGCCCGGGCGACGATGGAGCCGGAAGAGGTCAAGGCGGCGCTGGCCGTACCGACCAAGAAGTTCAAAATGGCGATCGAGCTCGCCTCGATCATGAACGTCAAGGTGCCGCGCCTGCTCAAGAACATCGAGGGCGAGATCATCTGCTACGGCTACTCCTACACCTCCGGCGAGTTGGATGTCGCCTTGCTGTCGCTCGAACGGGCCTTTGACAGCCTGATCGAGTTGGCCGAGAAGGAGAAGCAGGCCCGCCTGCTGGCGGTCGAGCTCCAGATGACCCGCCGTCGCGTCAACGTGCTCGAATACGTCGTCATTCCCGAGATCGAGGAGACGATCAAGTTCATCACCGACAAGCTCTCCGAAGCCGAACGGGACAACATCTCCCGCCTGATGAAGATCACCGATATCATCCGCAAGTGAGGGGCCCGTTCTCGTCCGGTCAGATATTCCGGAGATCCTCCAGGTCCGAGTCCGATTCGTCCAGGTTCAGGAAGCTGCCGGACACGTCGAGATCGGACAGGTCTTCGTCCATCTTGCTGCCGGAGTCGGCCGGCGCCCTGGCGGCGGGCTTCGGGGGTTTGGGCTTCGGTTTGGCCTTGGCGGCCGGCGGGGCGGCTTTCGGCGGCGGCACGATCTTCTCCGGCTTGCCGTCGATCTGGCAGACGAACGTCAGGGGGCCGATGCGGAGGTAATCGCCCGCCTTGATGACGGTCGGGGCCTCCACCCGCTTGTTGTTGACGAAGGTCCCGCACCGCGATTCGAGGTCGCGCAGCTCGATCGACGTCTGGTTCAAGCTGAGCTGGCAATGCCGGCGTGACACCATCGGCAGGGGGATTCGCAGATCGCAGTCCTCCCGGCGGCCGATGACCGTAATCTTGCTGGGAAGGGCGAAGGCCTTGTGCGAACCGCTTTTCTTGAGAAGCACCAGACTGGCATTCATCCGGCTGGCCTCCAAAGAACTTCACGCCAATGCTTCAACGTATGTATTATACCAGACCGCCCGTCCCATAACAACAACTAAATCCCGGGAAGCTCCGTTGGCCGGGCCGTCGGGCCGGAATATTCTCCCAAGCCCATCACGAATCCGGACGATACTTGACAGGGGCGGCGGGTCCGGTATATTCGGAAAAACAGTACCGAGATGCGATAGTGGAACAGGGTATGGCACGAATCACACTGCCCGACGGCAGTACATTGGAGATGGCGGAAGGCAGCACCGCCAAGCAAGTGGCCGAGCGGATCGGGGCGGGGCTGGCGAAAGCCGCCGTGGCCGCCAGGATCGATCGCCGGTTGGTCGATCTGGCCACCCCCATCGCCGATAGTCCGCAGGTGCAGATTGTCACGCCGAAGGACAAAGAAGGTCTCAACGTCATGCGCCATAGCTGCGCCCACGTGATGGCGGAAGCTATTTGCAGCCTTTGGCCGCAAGCCAGGCTCGTGTACGGGCCCACCGTCGAGGACGGGTTCTACTACGATATCGATCTGGATGAGCCGATTCGGCCCGATGATTTCCCGCGGATTGAAGCCCGGATGCAGGAGATCGTCGCGGCGGACAGGCCCATTGTCCGCCAGGAAATGTCCCGGCAGGCCGCCCTGGAGGAGCTCAAGGGCGACCAGTACAAGACGGACAACATCGAGCGGGCCGAGGGCGAGGTTATCAGCTTCTATTCCCACGGGAATGGTTTCAAGGACCTTTGCCGGGGGCCCCACGTGCCCAGCACGGGCAAGGTCGGCAGTTTCAAGGTCATGTCGGTCGCCGGGGCGTATTGGCACGGCGACGCCACCCAGAAGATGCTCCAGCGGGTCTACGGGACCGCCTGGCCGACGAGGAAGGAGCTGGACGAATACCTGCACCGGCTGGAGGAGGCCAAGCGCCGCGATCACCGGGTGCTGGGGCGGCAACTGGACCTGTTCAGCTTCAGCGAGATGGGGCCGGGATTCGCCTTCATGCATCCCAAGGGGATGATCCTCTGGAACGAGATCGTCGATTTCATGCGGCAATTGAACCGCAAGTATGGATACAAGGAGATCCGGACCCCGATCATTCTGAACGAAGAGCTGTGGCATCGCAGCGGGCACTGGGACAACTACAAAGAGAACATGTACTTCTGCGAGATCGACGAGGTCGGTTACGCGGTCAAGCCGATGAACTGCCCCGGCGGTTGCCTGCTGTACAAGACCGGCAAACACTCCTATCGGGAGTTGCCGCTGCGTGTGGCCGAGTTCGGCATGGTGCACCGGCATGAGGCCAGCGGCGTGCTGCACGGTCTCTTTCGCGTCCGTCAGTTCACGCAGGATGACGCCCATATCTACTGCATGCCCGCCCAGATCGAGGCGGAGATCATCGGCGTCATCGACCTGATCTTTGAAACTTACCGGGCGTTCGGCTTCGAGGATTTCGCCGTCGAGCTGTCCACGAAGCCGGAAAAGCACATCGGCTCGGACGAGATCTGGGAAACGGCGACCGACGCCCTGAAAGCGGCACTCCAGCACAAGCAGATTCCGTTCAAGATCAACGAAGGCGACGGGGCGTTCTACGGCCCCAAGATCGATTTCCACATTCAGGACTGTCTGAAGCGCTCCTGGCAGCTCGGCACGATCCAGCTCGATTTCTCCATGCCCCAGCGGTTCGAGCTGACCTACGTGGCCGACGACAACACCGAGAAGACGCCGGTGATGATCCACCGGGCGGTTCTGGGCTCCCTGGAGCGGTTCCTGGGCATCCTGATCGAGCAGTACGCCGGGGCGCTGCCCCTGTGGCTGGCGCCGGAGCAGGCGCGGGTGCTGCCGATCAGTGAAAAGACCAACGACTACGCGGCTGCCGTCCAGGGCCAACTCAGCACGGCGGGTCTGCGGTGCGGGGCCGATCTGTCCGACGAGAAGATCGGCGCGAAAATCGCCAAATCCCACGGCGAGAAGATTCCGTATATGTTGGTGGTGGGACCGAAGGAAGCCGAATCCCACACCGTCAGTGTGAGAATCCGGGGCCGTCAGGACACCCAGGCGGTGCCGGTGGAGCGGTTCCTGGCCGTCGCCCGGGAGAAAATCGCCGGTAAGACAGCCGATCTGGCGTTTTGATGCGCCGGAGCCGGCGGGTCGTGTGGTAAACTACCACGAGGACAATTTTGAGTTTTGACAAGAAAGGCAAGGTGGTGCACACCAGTGAAACGAGGTCTACGCATCAATGGGGGGATCCGGGCCGAGCAGGTTCGGCTCGTGGATGACGCCAACAATCAAGTCGGGGTTGTTACGCGGGCGGAAGCCTTGAGCAAGGCCCAGGAGGCGGGTCTGGACCTGGTCGAGGTCGCACCGAACAGCGAGCCGCCGGTCTGCCGGATCATGGATTACGGCAAGTGGCTGTACCAGCAGAAGCGGCGGGTCCGCGAGGCGCATAAGAAGACCCAGCACTCCAGTGCGACGCTGAAGGAAATCCGACTGCGGCCGGAAACGGACAAGCACGATCTGCAGATCAAGGTCGGCCACGCCCGTGAGTTCCTCCAAAAGGGGCACCGCGTGCAGTTCTCCGTCTTCTTCCGGGGCCGGCAGATGCTGCACAAGGACCAGGGCATCAACATGCTCAACGGGATCATGGATACCCTGCAGGATGTGGCCAAGATCGAGCGGCCTTCCATGATGACCGGGCGGCGCATGACCCTGCTGCTGGTTCCCAAATGACCGGGTGAGCGGGTCGAAAGGGCACCTTATGGTCCGTGGGGGAGATGACAGAGGTGCTTTTGTCTCTGCAAATCCCCACGTCGGACCATGCCGTCACAGATTCTTCCCAGGGCGAACGCAGAGTCGTTTGCTGTAGGGGTGGCAGCGTCAAGCGGAGTCAGGGCTCCCAATCGCGATGCATCGCGATTGGGAACCCTCTTCGGAGCTTGGCGATGGCGGATTGCCCGGGCGCAGGACCATCGCCAAGGCCTACCGGCCTTGACGCGGCCACCTGTCTTCGGGACTTTGCGTTTGCCCTGAGATTTTTTCCAATACCCGTTGACGCCGGCCGGTAGGGGGTGTATACTTCGGGTTTTACCCGTGTGACCCAAAGAACAGACTGGTTGAGGTAGGATATGCCGAAGCAGAAGACCCACAAAGGCCTGACCAAGAGAGTCAAGGTGACCGCCAAGGGCAAGATCAAGCTCCACAAGGCCGGAGCGAGCCATTTGATGAGTGTCAAGAATGCGAAACGTCGCCGCCGGATTCGTCGGCCGGGTACGGTCGAGAGTGCGGCGTTCACGCGGAAAATGCGGGAGGCCATGCGCGGTTAAGGGGACCTGAACCCCTGCGGCCCTGACCGGCAGGCCAGGGGAAATCACAGACAGGCTTGCTTCCCGGCGTCCATCAGCTGCCGTAGCAGGCGCAAACTTCGATGAGGTAAGGAAAAGCTGATATGCCCAGAACAAGAAAAGGTCATGCCGTACGCAAGGCGAAGAAACGGGAATTGAAACGAGTGCGCGGTCATCGCGCGATGGCGGGGCATACGTGGCGGCTGGCCACGGAAGCTCTGCGGCGGGCGGAAGTCTACGCCCGGCGCGACCGTCGGCAGCGGAAACGGGACTTCCGCAGCCTGTGGATCGTGCGCCTGAGCGCCGCCTGCAAGCAGCGGGGCATGCGGTACAGCGAGTTCATCAACGGCTGCAAGAAGGCCAATATCGGCCTCAACCGCAAGATGCTCAGTGAAATCGCCATTGCCGACCCGCAGGGGTTCGACGCCATTACCCAGGAGGTCAAGGCGGCTCTTGCCTGAGCCGGTCCCGGTCAGCCATGCTGGAACAGTTCGAACAGGTTGGCAGGCAGGCGCTCGCGGAGTTGGAGCAGGTGCAAGATCGGAAGGCTCTGGAGGATTTCCGGATCAAGTACCTGGGCCGCAAGGGTCTGATCATGGACCTGCTCAGCCAGGTCGGGCAACTCCCGCGCGAGGAGAAGCCCCGGGCCGGGCAACTGGCGAATCGCGCCAAGAACGAAGTCTCGGCGGCGTTCGAGCAGCGCAAGAAGGCCCTGGAGGAAACGCGCCGGCAGACGCGCCAGATTCTCGACGTGACCCTGCCCGGCATCCCGATCCTGGCGGGCAAGCCCCACGTCATCACGCAGACGATCGATGAACTGCTGGAGATCTTCGGGCGGATGGGCTTCGGCGTCGCCTACGGCCCGGAGGTCGAGGACGAGTGGCACAACTTCGTCGCCCTCAACATCCCGCCCGAGCACCCGGCGCGGGACCCGCTCGACAACTTCTACATCGAGGACAGCGTCCTGCTCCGCAGCCAGACCTCGACGATCCAGATCCGCGTGATGGAAAAGACCAGGCCGCCGATCCGGGTCGTCGCGCCGGGCCGGGTCTATCGGCCCGACACCGTCGATGCGACCCACATGTTCATGTTCCACCAGCTCGAGGCCCTCGTCGTCGATGAGGGCGTCACCATGGTGGACATGAAGACCACGATCGAGCAGTTCATCCACGTCTTCTTCGGCCCCGAGACGCAGTGGCGGTTCCGGCCGAGCTTCTTCCCGTTCACCGAGCCCAGCGCCGAGGTCGATCTGCTCCTGACCGACAAGAGCGGCAACGCCCGCTGGGTCGAGATGGGCGGCTGCGGCATGGTGGACCCCAACGTCTTCGACGCCGTCGGCATCGACCCCGAGAAGTACACCGGCTGGGCCTTCGGCTTCGGCATCGAACGCCTCGCCATGCGCAAATACGAGATCCCCGACATCCGCTGGCTCACCGAAAATGACCTGCGCTTCCTCTGCCAGTTCTGAGGAAGCTTCCCCTGTTTTCCCTCGCGCCGGCTCGGACGCCTTAAGATGTTTTTGCATTGCCAGAGATGATCGAACGCAGGATTCCGGACGAGTGGGTCCGGCGGACAATCACTACCCCGAGAAAGAAGAGAACGGACCTGGATGGGAATACACACTATACGAAACCCATCCGCGAGAGGGAGGGCCGCGTTCTCCACGTGGTCGTAAACCCGAACGTCTTACCACCTCGCATTATAACATTGTTTTTCGACCGTCGGCTGGGAAGGACACATGAAACTGAAAGTTGACAAAGAGAACGACGCGTTGTATTTCCGGCTGGATGATGCGGAGATTGTTGAATCGGAGGAGGTTCAACCAGGTGTGATTCTGGATTTTGACAAAGATAACAATGTCGTGGGCATTGAGATCTTGTCTTTGAGCCGCCGAGTGTCGCCGGAAAAGTTGCGCGTGATACAGGTCGAGACCGGATGAGACGGAAGATCGACAGCGAGAAGGATGATACCACCCCGATCACGAAATCCTCAAGCGGAACCGGTATTATCGGTCGCAGTGTGGTCGTCCGGAATGGGACGCCCAACCCGGCCGGGGTTTGGGACGATATAATGGGGATATGCCCAGAGGTGGAGCACATTTTTCGTCCGAGGAGCTGGTTCGCGTCCTGAGCCGCTACGACATCGGGATCGTACACCGGGTCAAGCCGCTGACGGCCGGCAGCCGCCGGGCCCCCAAGGTTCTCGTCACGGCGGACAAAGGCGTCTTCCTGCTCAAGCGCCGGCCCCGGGGCCGGGATGACCTCCAGCGGGTCACGTTCGCCCACGCCGTGCAGCAGCACCTGGCCGGCCGGTCCTATCCCGTCCCCTCCCTCCTGACGACGACCGACGAGCCGACCACCGCCCTGAGTCTTGAGAACCATATCTACGAGTTCTTCCATTTCGTGACCGGCTCCCGCTACGACGGCTCGCTCGAGGCCACCCGCGAGGCCGGCCGCCAACTGGCCCTTTTCCATAAGCACGTAGCCGACGTGGGCGGCCGGGAGGAACCTTCGCCTTTGTGCTTTCACGATTCCGCCCTGGTGCGCCGGCATCTCAAGCTGATCGGCGGCGCCCGGGCGACTGCCGGCGGCCGCGGGCCGGGGAGCACGCGCGTGCCGTCCCCCCTGGTGGCGGTCGTCCAGGAGTTGCTCCTGCGGTACGACAAGTCCAGCGTCCGCGTGAACGAGCTGCGTTTCGGCACCTGGAAGCGCCAGCTTGTGCATGGGGACTGGCATCCGGGCAATCTGCTCTTCGCGGGCCACAAGATCGTCGCGGTGGTCGATTTCGATTCGATCCGCCGCGCCCCGCCGGCGACCGACCTGGCCAACGGCATGCTCCAGTTCTCCATCGTGGCCGAGGGCGCGGACCCGTCCGACTGGCCGGCCCATTTCGACCGCGACCGTGTCCTCCAGTTCCTGGCGGGCTACCGCGAAGTGATCCGGCTCAGCGAGCGCAAGCGCTACGGCCTGGTGGACCTGATGATCGAGTCCATGATCGCCGAGGCCGTCCTGCCCGTCGCCGCCACCGGCTCCTTCGGCCAGCACAGCGGCCTGGACTTCCTCCGGATGATCCTCCGCAAGACCAAGTGGCTCCGCCGCCACCGCCGCGACCTCCGCGAAGCCATGCTTCAGTAGCATGGGCGTCCCGCCCATGAGTAGCACGGCCGTCTCGGCCGTGAGCACCACCGGCATCCCCCGCCCCTGCCTTTCCCCGCCTGCGCGGGGACGAGCTTGGCTCTGCGGAGGCAGGGCCAGGGGTGGCAATCTTGCGCGGGGGCAGGCTCTGCCCGTGCCACCGCTTGCCGGCAAATTGGCTTTGTTTTTTCCGGGTGCAGAGCTGGCATCTTCTTTCCTAACTCATTTACCGAACCACAGTTAGCCCTCGTTTGAGTCGTCCCGAAATTGGGTTTGTTTGGCGCGAACGCGTCGGGTGGGAAGGGTGGAATGATAGAATACTGGACTACTGGGATATCCGCCGCCGTCGCAAATTGGGTTCGTTTTGCGCGATCCATCCCCTGCCGGGCTCTCTTGGCTGGGAACTGTCCACTGTCCACTGGGAACTTCCTCCCCAATTGGCTTCGTTTGGCGCGGAAGGTCAGGGGCCAGGGGTCGCATGTCGGGGCACTGATCGAATATGGGAGTCGTGGACATTTGATTATTGTGAAATAAAGCACAAAAACCAGGTCGTAGGGCGCAACCCTCTGGCGTGCAAAGGCGCGACATCCTTTTCTCCTGACAAGAACCTCCTGATTGCGGCCGGGGACCGCGCCGGGCTTGCCCGCGATGCATGGATCGGCACAGGCCGGGGCAGGCACAGGGACCGGCCCCTGGAACAAGACGCTCCGCAACGCCCGTTTGTTCTACAGAAATCGAAAAGAGAGAAGAAATTCTGCCCCCGCGAACGCCCGAGCCGACGAACGGCCGAGCCCGCGGGACACCTGTACCCAAAGCCGGCCCCGTCCCGCGATGTCCATGGCGTCAAGTCGGTGCCGGGCACCAACTTACTTGTCCCTTTGATTCGTGCGAGAATCCCGGCGGATTTCGTGCGGGTTCGCCTGTGGTCCTGGCGCAGTTGACAGAGACCAGGGTTTGCAGTAAGTTTTGGCAAATGACGGTGGAGGTGGGGAGCAGATACTTATCGACCAAGAACGGAGAAGTGCTGAAGACTCCGTTGGCTGGATGATCCGTGGAGGAATAATTGTGGCAAAACCGGAAGCGACCGAGACGGGCATCGGGTTTGAAGACACGCTCTGGGCCGCCGCAGACAAGTTGCGCGGCACCGTGGATGCCGCCGAGTACAAACATGTCGCCCTGGGCCTGCTCTTTCTCAAGTATGTTTCCGACGCGTTCGAGTCCCGGCGCGAGGCGCTGACGAGGGAGTTGGAGAAAGACGGCATCCACGGTCCACAGCTTGAACCCCTGCT
The DNA here is from genome assembly GCA_016872975.1 of Planctomycetota bacterium. GTDB lineage: Bacteria > Planctomycetota > Phycisphaerae > Sedimentisphaerales > Anaerobacaceae > PLanc-01. Next base: position 453 of record VGYL01000029.1, on the reverse strand, counting down.
CGAAAGCCGCGACGAGTACACCGCCGAGCATGTGTTCTGGGTGCCGCCGGAATCGCGCTGGGCGAACCTGCGCGCCCAGGCCCGCCAGGCCAGCATCGCCACCCTCCTCGATGACGCCATCCTGGCCGTGGAGCGCGACAACCCGAACCTGAAAGGGAAGCTCCCGCGCGATTACGCCCGGCGCGGCATCCCGCCGGAGAAGCTCGGCGGCCTGATCGACCTCGTTTCGGACATCGGCTTCAAGGGCGAACGCGCCAAGGCCCGCGACACGCTGGGGCGCGTCTACGAGTACTTTCTCGGCAAGTTCGCCGCCGCCGAAGGCAAGCTCGGCGGCGAGTTCTACACCCCGCGCGGCGTCGTCCGCCTGCTGGTCGAAATGCTCGAACCCTACAATGGGCGCGTCTACGATCCGTGCTGCGGGTCGGGCGGCATGTTCGTCCAGTCGGAGAAGCT
>VGYL01000028.1 GCA_016872975.1 Planctomycetota bacterium | reverse complement strand
TCGAGCAGGTTGTCGAACAAGTGTACCGCCGGGTCCAAGAGCGAACCCAGAACGCAGGAGGTACATCGGGAGACGATTGCGGTGGCGCGGCTCCCGAGACGGTTGCGGTGGCGCGGCTCGTTTCGTCGGACGTCGAACGTCCGACGTCACGCTCGACGCAACCGCAGGACGTAACGAGCCGCGCCACCGCAACCGGTCACCAATCCGTGCCGGACGAGCGCGAGCGCTGGCATCGAGTCAAGGTGCCCTGGTACTGGGTGGCGCGGTTCGCATGCCGGGTCTTCTGCGCGACGTTCTTCCGCCTGCACGTCTACGGCCGGGAAAACGTCCCGCGCGAAGGGGCGTACATCTTGGCCGGCAACCACCAGAGCTATCTCGACCCGGTCTTCTGCGGCGTCGGCATCCGCCGGCGTCTGACGTTCGTGGCGCGGGACACCCTCTTTCGCTACCGCCTCTCTGGCTGGCTGCTCCACTCCGTGAACGCGATTCCGATCGAGCGCGGCAGGCCCGATATCTCCGCCATCAAGACCTTCATCGCCCGGCTCCGCCAGGGGGAGGCCGTATGCCTGTACCCGGAAGCGACGCGGACCAACGATGGCCGCATCATCCCGTTCAAGCCCGGTTTCGGCCTTCTGTGCCGCCGCGCGAAGGCGGCGGTGGTCCCGGTCCTGGTCGACGGCGCCTTCGAGTGCTGGCCCCGGCACAGGAAGCTCTTCCGACCCGGCCGCATCACCATCTGGTACGGCAAGACCCTGTATCCGGAAACCCTCCGCACCATGAGCAACGAGGACCTGGCCGACCATCTCACCGCCACCCTGCGCCAGATGCAGACCGAATGCCGCCTCAAACAAGGCAAACAGCCCTACGACTACGGCGTGAAGTTTGAAGTGTGAAGTTGTAGGGTGGGGCTGGCCCCACCGGTCCTTTGGGTCAGGCGGGCCGGTAACGGGGTCAACTCTTGACACTTGACGTCCGCGTCAAGTGTCAAGAGTTGACCCCGTTCTGTGATTTCGCCAGTCCTGAGACGATAGAGTAGAGATTGCTTCGTCGCTGAAGCTCCTCGCAATGACATACTTGGGCGCCCTCTGTCATTGCGAGCGAGGCTCGCCGAGCGCGGCAATCATGTCATTGCGAGGAGCGCAGCGACGAAGCAACCTCACTCATAGTCGCGGTACTTGTGAAACGCGGTACCAGGCCAACTCCCAGCGCCGATCTGGATTGCCGATCTTGTTCGTCAGAACTCGTTCGGCATACGAGAAGGGTATCAACGCGGCGGTTCGGGGACCAGCTCGATCTCGTACATCCGGGGCCAGCGTTTGCCGGTGACGAGCAGCCGCTTGGTTTGGGGGAGGTAGGCGATGCCGTTGAGAACGGAGTCGTCGCGCTCGGCGGCGGGAGGGTTGTATAGGCCCGACAGGTCGATCCAGCCGGTGACGCGGCCGGTCGTGGGGTCGATGATCGCGATGCGGTCGGTCGGCCAGATATTGGCGTAGATCAGGCCGGAGACCGCAGGCTGTAGGCCGGAGGCGCCTCCCGTCTCCGGCCTGCCGCCTCCGGCCTCGTCCTTCGCGCCTGCACCGGCCTGATCCTCGACTGGATCGGGCACGAATTCTAGCTCATTGAGGTTTCGCACCGGCCGGCCCTGGTCGCGGACTTCCGTCCGGCCGATCTCGGCGTACGTGTTGGGATCGAGGAAACGCAGGGTCGCGGTGCCGTCGCTGAAGATCAGGCGTGTGCCGTCGTGGGTCAGACCCCAACCTTCACCGGTGTATCGGAACTCGCCGAGCGGCCGGAGGGTGTCCCTCTCGTACACGAAGGCGACGCTCGATTGCCACGTAAGCTGGATGAGCTTGTCGCCGAAGATGGTGATCCCTTCCCCGAAGTACTTCTCGGGCAGACGGAGCATTTGGAGGATTTTGCCGGTCTGCAGGTCCCGCCTCATGATGGCGGACTCGCCGTAGAGGCCGGTTCCCTCGTAGAGGAAGCCGCCTTCGTAGACAAGACCCTGCGTGAAGAACCGCCGGTCGTGGGGGTAGGTCCGGACCACCTTGTACCGGTACCGAGGGGTGGCGCCCGCGGAGCGGGAGGCGGGCGACGGTTCCGGAAGACGGATCTCGGAGGACGGAGGAGGGATGATGCTACTGTCCTGCGTACTTTGGTTCCTGTCTTCGGTCTTGCCTGACCCGGCGCGCCACAAGGACTAGCAGGGCGCCAAGCACCACCATGGCGGCAACGGTGAGCACAAGATGTCTGGGCCGCAATCGCATCGGCCTCAAATCATAAATCATAAATCATAAATCATAAATCATAAATAGTAAATGCCGCGCAGCGTCCAGGGCTTGACGGCCTTGCCGCCGCCGGGTAATCTGGCGGCGTGGATGGTAAACGAACAGTTGCCGGAGGTGTGCTATGTGTGGGGTGAAAATCGTCTCGGCGTCCTTGCTGTTGTCCCTGGTGTTCTGCGCGAGCTCCTGCACGCGGACCCGCGCGACGGAGGCGGACCTGCTGTCCACGGGTCTCGTGGGGTGGCAGCGGATCGGGGGGGACGAGGGGGCCTGGCATTTTGCGGACGGGGTGCTGCGCACGGACAGCGCCCATGGCGGCTGGCTGGCCACGTACCGCCAGTACGACAATTTCGCTTTGAGCGTGGAGTTTCGGGTCCCGCCGGGCGCCGAGAGCGGTCTGTTCTTCCGGGCGCCGCTGGAGGGCGATCCCGCCTACACCGGCGTGGTGATCCCCCTCGTGGACGACGATGCGGCCCGGGCGCGCAGCGCGACGCCGTACCAGTACACGGGGAGCATTTACGGCGTTCAGGCCCCGGCGGACCGGGCGAGCAAGCCGGCCGGCGAGTGGCAGAAGATGGTGGTGATCGCCCGCGGGCCGCAGATTCAGGTGGGCCTCAACGGCCGCAAGATCGTCGATACGGACCTGACCCACCATTCGCACAAGGCCCAGACTCGCCCCGGCCTGACGCGGACGGGCGGGTACATCGGGCTGCAGGGCAGCGGGGTCGAATTCCGCAATATCACGATCCGCGAACTGCCGGAGATCTGACCATTTGATCTGTCAATCGGGAGGCACAATGAGTGAGAAAGGTGTTTCACGTCGTGGTTTTCTGAAGGCATCCGCAGCGTCGCTGGCGACGGCGAGCATCGCCGGGCGGATGTATGCGGCGGGCTCGGATACGATCCGGGTCGGCCTCATCGGCTGCGGCGGACAGGGCACCCGCGATCTGATCAGTTGCGTCAAGAGCACGCCGGGCGTGCAGATCACGGCCCTGGGCGACCTCTTTGGAGACCGCCTGCAGGAATCGCTCCGGACGCTGAAGGAGGGGCTGGAGGCCCTCAAGGAGCGCAAGGAGCTCGAGGCGGAGGTGTCGGATGTGATAAGGGTCACGCCGGACAGGTGTTTCACCGGGTTCGACTCCTACCAGAAGGTGGTGCAGACCGATGTACATATGGTCCTGCTCGTGGCCCCGCCTCATTGGCGGGCGCAGCACCTCCAGGCGGCCGTCGACGCGGGCAAGCACGTGTTCATGGAAAAGCCGGGCGGCGTGGACCCCAAGGGGATTCGTGAAGTCATCAAGATATCCGAATTGGCCCGGCAGAAGAAGCTCTCCATCGTCGCCGGCACCCAGCGCCGGCACAGCAAGAAGTACCAGGAGATCATCCGGCGGATTCACGACGGCCAGATCGGCGAGATCGTCGCGGCCCAAGCCTACTGGAACGGCGGCGATATGCTCGGCTACTGGAAGTGGTGGGACAAAGAGAACCGCTCCGATGTCGAGTGGCAGTGCCGCAGTTGGCCGTGGTTCACCTGGACCAGCGGCGATCACATCGTCGAGCAGCACGTCCACAACCTCGACGTCATCAACTGGGCCCTCCAGGCGCACCCGGAGCAGTGTCTCGGCATGGGCGGCCGGGCGGTCCGCACGCTGGGCAACATCTGGGACCATTTCGCCGTCGAGTACGAGTATGCCAAGGGGGTGCGGGTCTCGAGCATGTGTCGCCAGATCAACGGGTGCATGGATCGGATCGCCGAGCGGGTGGTCGGGACCAAGGGCTACGCCGACGTCGATCGCGGCGTGATTGTCGGGGAAAGACCCTTCAAGTATGAAGGCCCCGATCCCGATCACTACGTGCAGGAGATGGCCGACCTGATCGCGAGCATTCGCACCGGGACGCCGATCAACGAAGGCAAGCAGGTGGCCGAGAGCACGATGAACGCGATCATGGGCCGGATGAGCGCCTACACCGGCCGGGCCTTGCGGTGGGATTGGGCTATGGTGGCGTCGAAGCTGGACCTGACGCCGCCGAAGTACGATTGGGTTGCCTTCCCGCCGGATCCGGTGGCCGTGCCCGGCAAGACGCAGCTCATCTGACATGGATGATCGATCATTGATGATTGATGATTGTTCGAGTGGCAGCAACAGGGAGGTTCGTAGTGTGCTCGTAAGAGCATAAGAGAACGCCTCACGGCGTCACTACGAACGTGCCTGAAGCCGGCCAGACATTCCCGGGTCCCAACTGAGGTGGTGCAATGAACGAGCAGGGCAGACACGAGGGCGTATCGAGACGCAGTTTTGTGAAACAGGCGGCGGCCGGGGCGGTTTCGCTCGCGGCGGCTTCCGCCTTCCATCCGCGGGCCTATGCGGCCGGCAGCGACAAGATCCGCGTTGGTCTGATTGGCTGTGGCGGCCGGGGGACGCATGACGCCGGCAAGTGCCTGATCGCGGCCGATGGGATCGAGCTGACGGCGCTGGGCGACATGTTCCAGGAGCGGCTCGATCGCTGCCGGGCGACTCTGTCGAAGAACCATCCGGACAAGGTGAAGGTCACGGATGACAAGTGCTTCACCGGCTGGGACGCCCACCACAAGGTCCTGGCGACCGACGTGCATTTCGTGATCCTGACGGAGCCGCCGCACTTTCGGCCCGCGCACCTGAAAGCGGCGATCGAAGCCGGCAAACACGTCTTCATGGAAAAGCCCGCGGCGGTGGACCCGGTCGGCGTGCGGTCGGTGATTCAAACGTCGGAATTGGCGGACAAGAAGGGCCTGACCATCGTGGCCGGCACCCAGTCGCGCCGGATGTCGTACCTGATCGAAGCGGCCCAGCGGATGCGCGATGGGGCCATCGGCGAGATCGTGGGCGGCCAGTGTGTCCGGCTGGGCGACGGCATGTTGACGTGGTCGAAAGAAACCGCGCAGCGGCAGCCCGGCTGGTCGGACATGGAATGGCAACTGCGTCGCTGGCTGTTCCTGACCTGGCTCAGCGGCGATTTCATCACCGAGATGCACATTCACAACCTGGATGTCATGAACTGGCTGATCGGCGCCCACCCGGTGCAGTGCCTTGGCATGGGCGGCCGGCAGGCGCGGACCGCGCCCGAGTACGGCGATTCGTACGACCATTTCGCCGTGGAGTATGAGTACCCGAACGGGCTGCGGATCGAGTACCTGGGCTGGCAGATCGACCGCGTGCACTACCGCCAGGACCAAAGGCTGGTCGGCACGAAGGGTTTGCTGTATACTGATTCCGGTCGCGTGGTGATCGAAGGCCAGGCCAAGACCGAGATCGCCTGGGACAAGAATGATCCGTGCGTGAAACAACACGCCGATCAGATCGAGGCGATTCGCCGGGATCAGCGGTTAAATGAGGGCCGGCGAGTCGCTGAAAGCACCCTGACCTCCATTATGGGTCGGATGAGCGCATATACGGGCCGGGCGTTGACGTGGAACTGGGCGTTGAACGCCTCGAAGCTGGATCTGACGCCCCCGGCGTACGAGTTCGGCGACCTGCCGATGCCGCCGGTGGCCATACCGGGCAAGACGCCGCTAATTTAGGATCGATGATTGATTATTGATGATTGTTCGGGTGGCAGCGCGAAGTTTGCAGTGTGCTCGTAAGAGCATAAGAAACGTGTTGCGGACATCTCGCCCGCGGCAAAAACGCCTTGCGGCGTCACTATGAACGCGCTTGACGTTGCCACCCGTCATTATCCGGCGTCGATACGATCGCGGGCAAAGGAGAGTTTATGAAACGTTTGGGGTTTGCCTTGGGTAGCTGTACGATGTTGGTCAGCGTTTCATTGGTGGCGGTGTCGATGGCGGCGGTGGAGGAGGTCGAGCCGGTGGTGCCGCGGGAGAAGATCCTGCTCTGGAACGGCACGGACTATACCGGCTGGACGCGGTTCCTGCGGGAGACCACGGCGAACGTCGATCAGACCTGGTCCATCGAGAACGGCCTGCTGCGCTGCACCGGCAAGCCGGCGGGCTACATGCGGACGCAGACCGCCTACGCCGATTACCATCTGCAGGTCGAATGGCGCTGGCCCGAGAAGCCGGGCAACAACGGCGTGCTCGTGCACACGAGCGGTCCGGACGTGGTCTGGCCCCGCAGTCTCGAGTGCCAGTTGGCCGCCGGCAACGCGGGCGACTTCTGGGTCATCGGCGGCCTGGAGTTCGCCGAGCATGCCAAGGGCGGCAAGCGGGTCAACGGCCGCCGGACGACGAAGCTCCGCGAGAGCAGCGAGAAACCGGCCGGCGAATGGAATCGCTACGACATCATCTGCAAGGACGACTGGGTCGTGGTCCTCGTCAACGGCGTCTTGCAGAACGTCGCGACCGGGTGCTCGGAGCGGTCCGGCCAGATCTGCCTCCAGAGCGAGGGGGCCCCGATCGAGTACCGCAACATCTGGCTGGCGCCGCTGGAGTAGGACGTCCCAACGGGAGAAATTCCCGCGGAGACGCAGAATGCATGTATGGGAGTGGGTCGTTGCCCACTCCTTTCTCTTGGGGGTGACAGACGAACCTGTGACCTTTTCGTACGTACGTTGAGACAAGGGTTGTTGGCGCTCACACCCACGGCCGGGGTGAGATGACATTCCTGTCTCAGGAACGATTGGATCGACACGTAATGCCGGTGAAGTAGATTGTTGGGAGGCATGTCATGATGAAGAACCATGTTGCTGAAGGTCATGTGACCAGGAACGGGGTGATTTCCCTCTTTGTTATCGGTCTGCTGGGCGTTCCCTCGATAGGCTCGGCCCACGATCGCGTCCAGGCGGCGAAGGAACTGTCCAAGGCCTTCTCGACGGTGGCCAAGGAGGCGATTCCCGCCGTGGTCTCGATCAAGGTGGAGAAGATGGTGACGGGTCCGTCAATGCGCTATGGCGATGGCGATGGCTCGGGCTTCAACGATCCGTTCGGTCCCTTCCCCGAGGAGTTCCTCCGCCGGTTCTTCGGGGAGCGGCCGCCCCGACAACAGCAGCAGCAACGCGCGCCGCGGCGGTTCCGTCGGGAAGCGCAGGGATCCGGGTTCATTATCAGCGAGGACGGGTACATTCTGACCAATAACCACGTGGTGGGCGACGTCGACAAGATCATCGTGGAGCTGCAGGATGGCCGCACCTTCAACGACGCCAAGCTGATCGGCACCGATCCGGATTCCGAGGTGGCCCTGATCAAGATCGAAGGCAACGGTTTTCCCTCCCTGCCGCTGGGCGACTCCGGCCAGAGCGAGATTGGGGATTGGGTCATTGCGATCGGCAATCCCTTCCGGTTGAATGCGACCGTCACGGTCGGGGTGGTCAGCGCCGTGGGGCGCAGCAACGTGCGGGTCGCCGCCTACGAGGACTTCATCCAGACGGATGCCGCCATCAACCCGGGCAACTCCGGCGGTCCCCTGATAAACCTCGACGGCCAGGTGATCGGGATCAATACCGCCATCTACAGCGGCAGCGGCGGCTACATGGGGATCGGCTTCGCGATTCCCATCAACATGGCGCGCTCCATCGCGGACCAACTGAAGAAGCAGGGAAGAGTCAGCCGCGGCTACCTGGGCCTGCTGGCGGAGGACGTGGATACGGACAAGGCGGAACTGCTCGGCCTCAAAGAGGCGGCGGGGGTCGCCATCTCGATGATCGAGAAGGGATCGCCCGCGGAACGGGCGGGCCTCAAGGTCTACGATGTGATTCTGGCGATCGACGGCCGCAAGATCCGGTTGTACGATGCCTTCCGCAATGAAGTCGCGCTCCTGGCGCCCGGCACCAAGGTCCGGCTCGACCTCGTTCGCGACGGCAAACCGATGGAGCTGACCGTCCGTCTCGGCGAGCGTCCCGGCGCGGCGGCCCAGAAAGAGCAGGCCGCGGAGGAGCCGGAGGTCGCGCTGGGCCTCGAAGTGCAGGATCTGACCAAGGAGCTGGCCGACCGCTTCCGCTACGGCTTGGGCGAAGGCGTGATCGTCTCGGCCGTGACCCCGGACGGTCCCGCCGCCGAAAAGGGGATTCGCGCCGGCGATTTGATCCTCTCGGTCAACAAACAGAAAGTCACGTCCGTGGACGAATTCACGGCGGCGGTCAACCAGGCCCGGAACACGAAGAAAGTTCTTATGCTGGTTAGGCGGGGCGAAGTGTCACAGTTCGTAACTCTGACCTTCGAATGACGCCAACCGGTCCGGCCGGCAGGGGGGCCAAACGTGCCACGGTCCCTCTGCGGCCGGACGGCGGCAACGGATCCAACGATCCGCTCAAAGGCTCAGAAGAAACTCCCGGGCGGCAGAGAGCCGGAAGGCCTGGTTTGTAGTGGCGTCGTCAGACGCTATCTTTATGCCCCGCCCTATTTCGCTCCGGCGCAACGACGAAATCATCCGGCTGTTCAGGGTGAAATAGGGCGGGACACACTACAAACGGGAGCCCCTGCCGCCCGTCTCCCCCCTGCCAAGTCCTTTGCGCGGATCGTTGAAAAAATCTCCGGGGGCGACGCCGAGAGAATCACAGGGACTTCCGATAAAGACAGGCGGGATCAGGGAGCCGGCCGCGTTCGGGAGTAACGTCGCCCCAAATCGGGCGGGGACGGGCAATTTCCTTGACTTTGGTGCGCCCATCGGGTACATTGACTTCAGTGAATCGCCTATGGGGGGTGACTTCACATGGGGGTGTTCGGGGCTTTCCTCTTCCGGCACCAGGTAACGACCGACAAACGGTTGCGGTTGCGATGCTCGCCACGCAGGACGTCCAACGACGCGAAGGGCGTGGAACGTCAGACGTAACGAGCGGCGCAACCAAGAGACGCTTGTCGATCTTGTTGGGGGTAGGGCAATCATGCAGATGCGAATCACGTCGCGACTGGCGGTCTGGGCCATCACGCAATTGCTGCTGGGGGCCGGAACGAGCTTGGCCAACACGGTGAATCTGGTGCACGACGGCTACGGGGCCTACGAGATCGCCACGCTCTGGGGCGGCGGCATGTACGGGGCCCAGGTGGAGTCCGGCGTGTACCTGCTGAACAAGACCGGCGACACCGGCCTGGGCAACACCTGGCACAACGGCTTGATCCCCGCCTTCTGTATCGAGCTGAACGAGCCGGTGCCGGCGCAGGCGGCCTGGTACACGGTGGGCATGCCGGAAGATATGGTCGTCAGTTATACCGGCGACGTTCTGGGCACGACCAAAGCCAACTACCTGCGGGAGCTGTGGGCCCGCTACTACGATCCGTCGTGGGCCCAGGGCGGGTCCACTCCGCAGGCCGATCGCAGTGCGGCGGCCTTCGCGCTGGCGGTCTGGGAGATCATCTACGAGGGCCTGCCCAGTTCCCGGTGGGATGTGACGACCGACAACACCCCGGGTCTCGAGGGCTTCATTGCCTTGAACGCGGACGTGGAGACCGCCAACAAGTGGCTCCAAACCCTGACCGGCACCGGCCCGAAGGCCGACCTGCGGGTATTCACCGTCAACGGTTCCCAGAATTACTTAGTGGCGGTGCCGGAGCCGGCCACGATCGTTCTGCTGGGGCTCGGCGGCCTGTGCAGTGTCTTCCGTCGCCGGCGGCGCATGGGCGCGTAACCGCCGGTCCGGGCCGCGAACCGGGAAAGAGAGACCGGCGAATTGGAAGTGTAATGTTTGAAGTGTGAAGTAGAAATCGCTCTTAAGAACTCAAGACTTGAAAACTTCAAACTTGAAACTTGAAACTCCAAACTTGATATAGTACCCCCCCCCTTTAGGAGGCCACGGGCCGTGGACTCTCTGCTGCGGCCCGTGTGCCTTCAGATCCGTGACTCGTGACCCGGGGCACGGACCACGGGGCACGACGGTGAGAATTGATGATGGATAATCGATTATGGATTATTGAAAAAGAGTCGGATGTTCCTATGAAATCATCGATTGCCAATTATCCATCATCGATTCTGACGGTGCTGCTGGCCGCACTGGTGACACCGCTGCCGGCGGAGATCGTGACGCCGATCCGCATGATCGAGTTCAGCCCGGGCGCCGGCTCAGCCGGCGAGTGGCACTACAACGGCGCGGGGATTCTCAGCTTCGATCAGAGCATTCGCGTGGACGGCGCCCTGGGCAGCAATGGCGACAACCTGGTGGACGCCCAAGTCTACCTGCCGACCTTCCAAATCGGCGGGATTCCGGGGACGCCGTACCTGCTGACGCCGTTGGGCGACGCCCGGATCACGATCAAGAGCGCCGATGGCAGTACGACCTACATGACCGGGACCCTGGGCGTGGGCGATCTCGGCACGATGGGCACGATGGCCGGCGGCTACACGCAGTTCCAGGCGGATATCACGGATCTGTTCATTACCCATGAAGGCGCCGCCCTCGGCTCGGCGGCCTTGGCGGTCCTGGGCGCGCTGCGCGAGCCCGCGCTGGACTTCGAGTTCGCGCTGCACGGCGGCAGCGGCCCCGGCTACCTGAGTTTTGCCGGGATGCTGGACGGCGGTTACTCCGGTCGCGGCGGGTTCAGCGGCGCGATGTCCGTGCCGGAGCCGGCGACGGTCGTCCTGCTGGGACTTGGCGGTCTGGCCCTCCGGCGCCGCCTACGAAATTGATATAGTACCCCCCACCTTAGAAGGCCACGGGCCGCGGACTCTCTGCCGCGGCCCGTGTGCTTTCGGAATTACGAATTATGAATTAGGCTGGGGCTTCGCCCCGCGGACGCCCGGCGCACGCCCCGCGCCGGGGAGCCTACCTCGTAATGGGTCCTTCCTCATTCAGAAATCATGAATCGTAATTCATAAATCATGAATCCTTACCCGGTGATCGTCTTCCAGCTCTGATTGAGCTCTTCCAGCAGCGCGATGACTTCGCGGACCATCTGGGGATCGCGCTTGGCGTTGGCCTGCCAGAGACGCCGGTTCATGAAGAGGTACAGCTTGCGCAGGTTCTGGGCGACCTCGCCGCCGCCGTCCATGTCCAGAACGGCGTCCAGCTCCTGGACAATGTCCTGGGCCCGGCTGAGGTATTGCCCTTTGGCCGCATCGTTGCCCGCTTCCATTTCCTTGATAGCCAGTTTCAGGAACTTGATCGCCCCGTCATACAGCAGCACGATCAAACGTCCGCGGCTCTGGGTGCTGATGGCCGTCCCCTGGTAGGCGTCGATTCCGTTCATGATAGGGCCCCATTACAGAAGAGGGTGGCGGAAGGAGGGAATGCGGCAGCCGTGGGATGAGGGGTGCGCCAGCGGCGTCCTCCGCTGCGCTCGGACCATCCCTGATCTGGACTTTCCATTCTTCCAGAGAAGGGGAGATGACCGACGCGGGTCGCTCCGGTCATCTCCCCGGAGAATCGCAAACATCACCGTGGCGCCGCGATTATCGCAGGAGCGCCAACGCCATCTGCGGAATCGAGTTGGCCTGCGCCAGCATCGCCGTACCGGCCTGTGCCAGCACCTGGTTGCGGGTCAGGACCGCCATTTCCGTGGCCACGTCGACATCCGAAATCCGCGACTCGGCCGCCATCAGGTTCTCCATCTGAATGGCCAGCACCTCGCCCGTGCTCTCCAGACGGTTGATCTTGTACCCCAACGCCGCGCGGGCCGTGTCCTTGAGCCCGATGGCCGTGCCCACGCTACTGAGGGCACTTACCGCGGCATCCTGGGTCAGGAGGTTGATGCCCGTGCCCCCCTGTTGGCCCATCATACCATTGACCGCGCCCTGGTCGATAGCCTCCACCAAGCTGATCGCGGCGTGGGCGACCGTTGCAGCATCAACCCAGCCGCCGCTCAATGTGGCGTCATCCGTGCTCAAATCGGACGTCATTGTGACACCATCGGCGGTGGTCAAGCGCGACTTGAGCGTCAGGTAATACTGGTTGGTCAAGCGCCCGTTGGTGCCATCCCCCAGTTCCACGCTCGCCATCTGGTAGTTCTTGGATACGCCATTGGCATCATTGCCGAGGTTCTGGGTCTCTGCGTTGATGAGGTCGGCGACCTCCTGCAGGGAGTAGGCGCCGTGGGCAAAGGTCAACGTGATCGCGATCGCATCCTCGGTCACAGCGCCGGTGGCAAATTGGATCGTGACCACAGACTGGCCTTCAACACCCACCGTCACCCAGTCCGCATCGGCCGTGGCCGCGCCGGTATCGGAGACAAGCTCGTATCCGGCGGTGCCGGTCGTGATGCCCAGGCCGGCCTTGGTCATGTCGGCGCTGTCGACGGTAATCACATCGTCGGTGGCGGTGCCGAACCGAATCGACCGCTGGGTGGTGTTGTCGAGCATCTTGAGCTCGTTGAACTGGGTCGACTTGGCGATGCGCTCGATCTCGGCGGCCATTTCCGCGAACTCGTTGTTCATGATGATCCGCTGGGCCGAGGAATACGAGCCCGTGGAGGCCTGCTCGGCCAACTGCTTCATGCGGACCAGGGCATTGTCGATGGTCGCCATGGCGCCTTCCATCGTCTGGAGCATGCTGACGCCGTCCTGCGTGTTGCGCATGCCCTGCTCGATGACCGCGATGTCCGCGCGCATCAATTCGCGCACGGCCATGCCCGCCGCGTCGTCCTTGGCGCTGTTGATGCGCAAACCGGACGACAGCCGCTCCACCGAGGTGGCCAGCGCATCGTAGCTTCGCCCGAGGTAGCGCGCCGCGTTGGCGGCCATGATGTTGTTCTTGATCGCTAACATGTGTGCAACTCCTTAAAAAAGACCCCAATACGGCCCCTTACAAAATCACGCCCGAGCCGGGACCCACCGAGGCTCCCGGCCTTCTACGTTGATTATCGCAGGAAAGATGGGGAACTTAAGGGGTTTGCGGATACTAAATAGCCGTAACGGGGAAGGGCCCTCTAATGTGCCCTCTGCCAGTACTGGTACGACGGAAGCCCCGGGGGCGGAAGCACCAAATTCCAAATTCCAAATCGCAAACAAACCCAAAATCCAAAACCCCAAGGCTCAAAAGGTCTGCCTGGCGGCAGGCAGAACTGGCGCCGCATGGCGGAGCCGTTTTGAATTTGAGGTTTTCTTCCGTTTTGGATTTGTTTGAGATTTGGTGCTTGGAATTTGGAATTTGCCTCGGATTTGGTGCTTCCGCCCCCGGGGCGGCGCTTGGGCTTTGGAATTTCGAATGATGGCATGCACCCTGCCCGTAAACGCTCATGGTCCCCGGGGAAATGGCCGATACAGCCCGTTATGGCCGCCGAGAGGACTCTACTCGTGTTCAACTGTCACGAGCCGTGGATTCACCAGCTCGGGGTCCTCGGCCATAGGCTTGACATCATCGTGAACCTGCGGGGCAAGTACAACCCGGGGTGGGACGAGCGCATGCGCCCTCTGCCGGAGCGGGCGCGCCTGGTGACTCTGGCGCAGGCCCTGGAATCCCCTACCTCCTATCATTGCATCATTGCCCACAACACGACGGACCTGCTCGAGGCCCGGTCCCGCCCGGAGCCCCGGCTCCTCGTACTGCATCACACCCTCGAGGGCCGGCTGCACGAGGAGCGCTCCCACGTCGATCCCCGGAGGATGCGGGACCTGCTCCACACCTACCTGGACCTCGTGGGCGGACACGTGGTCGCGACCTCCATGCTCAAGGGCGAATCGTGGGGGTTCACCGAGGACATCGTCCCGTTCGGGATCGATGTCAAAGACTATCCGTCGTATTCCGGGGAACAGGCGCGGGGCCTGCGCATCTGCAACTTCATCAGCAGCCGCCGCCGGATTCTGCTGTGGGATCTCCATGAGCAGGCCTTTGCCGGCGTCCCGGTGACCCTGGTCGGCCACAATCCGGATCGTCCCGGGGTGGAGGCCGCCCGCAACTGGGATCACCTCAAGACCATCCTCCAATCCCACCGCTTCTACGTCCACCTGGCCGATCCGCGGTTCGAGGGCGGGTACAACATGGCCATGGCCGAGGCGATGGCCGCCGGCCTGCCGGTGCTGGGCAATCGCCACCCGACGTCGCCGATCCGCCACGGGCTCACCGGCTTTCTGAGCGATGAGCCCCGCGAGCTGCGCCACTATGCCCAGATTCTCCTGGAAGACCGGGAGTTGGCGGAAATGATGGGGCAACAGGCACGGCAAACGGTGATCGAGCGGTTCTCCCTCGTCCGATTCCGACACTCGTTTCTGCGCTCCATCGAGATCGCGCGGCGCAAATGGTACACGCGTAAAGCCAATCCCGCGTCCCTGCGTGCCGAACCGTTTCGCGCGGTTGCGGCCATCTCATGAAGGCCCGCCCCGCTGTCTACAACAGCACGTCGATCCGACCCTGCGCGGTGTAGCTTTGGGGATCGGGGTCCGCACCGCGCAGCTCGGAGGACGGAGGACGGCGGTCCTGGGTCCTCTGTCCTCTGTGTTCGGTGTTCTGCCCTTGGTCCGGGGCCCTCTGCCCTTCGTCCTGCGGCCCGGACCAGGTCTCCGGTTGCGACGATCCCCGGCCGAAGCCCGGCTCGGGCGAATCGTGGGTCGTCACCTCGAGCCGACGCAGGGGAATCCCGGCCTCCTGCAGATGGCGAATCACCTCCGGCAGGGCCTGCTCAATCTCGCGGCGCGTGTGGCTGGGGCCGACTTCGACCGTGCCGTCGAGGTGCCCGCCCTGTTCCCGGAATCGCACAATGACGGTCCCCATCTCCGGCGGCTGCAGCCGAATGACGATTTGCTTGTCCCCCTGTACCGCCGGCGCTTGCAGGGAATCCAGCAACTGCTCGCGCACGCTCCGGAGGGGACTGTCGGCCGTCCCGGCATCAGTCATATCGCGCGTTGGAGTCGGCACGGGCAGACGCGAAGCGGACCCCGCCGACGGGTCGAGCGAAGAAACCGGCACCGCCTGCACTCCGCGATCCATGCCGCGCGGCTCGGAATCCGCGACTCGTGACTCGTGAGTCGTGACCCGTGATTCGTGACCCGTGACTCGTGCTTCATGGCCCGTGGCACGTGCCGCGTGTCCCGAGTCACGGGCGACGGGCGACCGGTCATGGGCGACGGACGACGGCCCCCGCTCGTCCCCGGCCCGTTCCGGTGCTTCCACCGGCGGAGCCTGGGGCATGGGCAGGGATAGTGTCTCACCAGACGCCTGGCTCAGCCTTTGGGGCACGGATAGCGTCTCAGCAGACACTTGGCTGGACCTCTGCGGTATGACAGGCAAGCCGGTATTCGGACCCGGTTGTGCCGCAACGGGTGCGTTGAAAACATCATGGCCCCGTGGCTCAGAATCCGTGACCCGTGACTCGTGGCTCGTGACTGGTGCTTCGTGGCCGGTGGCGCGTGCCTCGTGTCCCGGGTCGCGGGTCACGGCCGATGGGGCACGGCTCGTCGCTCGTGACTCCCCGCCCCAAGCCCGGAGGGCCGCTGCGCGGCCGGGCTGCGCGTCGGGGCTCGGCGCTCGGAGGACGGATGACAGATGTCCTCCGTTCTCTGTCCTCAGTCCTCTGTCTTCGGTCCAACCGCTGATGGCAGTGTCTGGAATACCCTCGGCAGGCGCTCTCTCGGGGGTCGCCCCTTCCCCCGATACGGCACAAGGCACGTGGCCCGTGACTCGTGACTCGTCGCTCGTGACTCGGC
The DNA here is from genome assembly GCA_016872975.1 of Planctomycetota bacterium. GTDB lineage: Bacteria > Planctomycetota > Phycisphaerae > Sedimentisphaerales > Anaerobacaceae > PLanc-01. Next base: position 4,744 of record VGYL01000028.1, on the reverse strand, counting down.
GCTCGGCGCTCGGCGCTCGGGCCACGGGAGCCGGGCGACGGGCAACGGGCGACGGCTTGCCTTTGGGAGCGTCCCAGACGACCGGCTCACAAAGACAAGAAGGTGACCCCGCCCTATTTCCCCCCCGCGGTCGCACGGGCGAAGACGGGCCGGGGGCGTCCGGAGCCACCGCCTGCCCCGGTCGATCCCCGGGGGAAACTAGGGCGGGGTTCCCTTCCGTTTTCTTACCGGATTTTGCCGGCTCCTTCGCTCCGGCCAGAACCGGGATATCGGCGAACCGGTGTTGCCCTCTTGCCGCGTTGGGACGCGTGCTCCCTTTTGCGGATACGCCGCCCTCGGACGGCAACAGGGCACACGAATTCGCCAAGGCTTTCATTCCACCACTGCAACCTTCCATATCCATGCGATACCCGCAGCAATCCATGTGCCAGAGGCGCGGCCGGCCCCTGTGCACGCTTAAGTCGCGATTTTGTAAGCACTTACGGTGCGGCCACAACCGAACACGGATTCAGGCCGGCCCAAATTGCGGAGGAATGTTCCCGGGGCGGGGAAGAAACCTCCGCCTGCAGCGCCCCCCGTCGTGACTTCTCGTCCTGTCAAATTACCAACCAGTTGTATAGAAAGCTGACACCGCCCGGGGGCGGAAGCACCAAAGCCGCGTGGCGCGGAAATTCCAGGCACCAAATTCCGAATCCCAAGGCCGCCCCGGGGGCGGAAGCACCAAATCCCAAATCCCAAACAAATTCAAAAGGGAAGAAAATTCGAAATTCAAAACGGGCGGAGCCCCGTCGGTGGTTTTGGTCATTGGATTTTTGGATTTTGGACTTGTCTGGGATTTGGTGCTTGGGATTTGGAATTTTCTTCCGTTGGCACGTCTGTTGCTGCTTTGGGGGTGGCACAGACTGTCCGTGTGGACTTGGAAAGGATTCGGTATGCCGCAACCGGTCGATATCGTCGGTTTGCTCGAGGCAGGGATCAGGGCGGAAGAGACGCGTCAGAGGACGATCGCCAGCAATATCGCCAACCTCGAGACGCCGGGGTATCGCCGCTTGGATGTCCGCTTCGAGGAACTGCTGGCCAAGGCGCTGCATTCCGGGCAGGCCGCCGGGGCGACGCAGGTGGAGCCGGAGATCTTCCAGCCCGCCGGTACGCCGCTCAAGTCCAACGGCAACGACGTGAATATGGAAATGGAGATCGGTGAGATGCTGAAGAACTCGTTTCGCCAGGCGGCCTTCGTCCGGCTGCTACGGAAGAAGTTTGCCCAGATTGAAACCGCCATCACCATCCGGGAGTAGGACACATGACCGTTCACAACGCCTTCGGTCCCGTGGACATCGCCGTCTCCGGCATGCGGGCGCAGGGCCGGCATATGGAGGTGATCTCCTCCAACATCGCCAACTCCCGCACGGCCGATGCCGGCCAGGGCCAGCCGTATCGCCGTTTGGAGGTCATCTTCCGCACGGAGCAGGAAGGCGTCAGCCCCGTCTGCATCGATCAGATCGTTCCGGACCAGAGCGCCCTCCAGCGGATTTACGACCCCGGCAACCCCAAGGCCGACGCCTCCGGGCATATCATTCTGCCCAATGTGCACGTGCCGGTGGAAATGATGAACCTGTCCACGGCCAGCCGCTCCTACCAGGCCAATGCGGCCATCCTGAAACGGTATCAGAAGATGGTCGAGACCACGCTGGAGCTGCTGCGGTAAAGAGAGAACTTCCCTTTGCGAGGAATTGCACATGGTCAACTTCGATCCCAATCTCCGTTGGGGAGCCCAGGCACCGGCCGCCTTCGGGGGCCCCGGGGCCCTGCCCCATGTTGCGTCGCCCACGGCGCCGGCATCCGGCACCGGTACGGCCAAGCCGGACTTCCTCAGCGCGATCGAGGCGGCCGGCAAGTACGTGTCCAAAGTCGATGACCTGCAGCAGGCCTCGGACGCGTCGATCCAGGATCTTCTGACCGGCAAGAACAACGACATCACCGCCGTCGTTTCCGCCGTGGCAAAGGCCGATGTCAGCTTCAAGGTCCTGGTGGGTGTCCGAAACAAGCTGATCGAAGCGTACAAGCAAACGATGAACATGCCCCTGTAGAGATGTTTGAAGTTTGAAGTGGGATGTTGGAAGTGGGAAGTTGGAAGTGGGAAGTCGGAAGCTTGAAGTTTGAAGTTTCAAGTGGGAAGTCGCAACTCCTGCTCTTACTTCAAACATCGAACTTCCAACATCGAACTTCCAACATCACACTTGCCCCTTGAGAAGTTCGATGGAGTTTCTTCGTAAGATAGTCCTGATCTGGCAGAAGGTCAGTCCGGTCCAGCGGGCTCTGCTGGTCGGCGTCCTGGTGACGGCGGCGCTCGTCGGCGCCCTGCTGATCCATTGGGCCAGCGCGCCGGACATGCGGATGCTGTACCAGGACCTGCCGCCGGCCGAGGCCGCCAAGATCACGGAAAAAGTCAGCCAGAAAGGCATCGCCTATGAGCTGCGTGACGGCGGCACCACGGTGTACGTCCCCAAGGAACGGGTCTATCAGCTTCGCCTGGATCTGGCGAAAGACGGACTGCCGGCGGGCGAGCAGAACGGGTACAAACTGTTCGACGCCGAGAAGATCGGCGTCAGCCCGTTCGTCCAGAATGTCAATCTCAAGCGTGCCCTCGAGGACGAATTGGCCAAGAGCCTGCAGACGATCGACGGGGTCGCTCACGCGCGGGTGCATATCGTCCACCCCGAGCAGAAGCTGTTTGCCTCCCCGGAGGAGCAACCGACCGCGTCCGTCATCCTCCGTTTGAAACCCGGCTATCGGCTCGCCCCCACCAACATCGCCGCAATCGTTCACTTCGTTTCCCGCAGTGTCAAAGGGCTCAAGTCCGAGAATGTCACGGTCATCGACAGTGAGGGGCGTCTGCTGTCGGGCAGCAGCGATCCGGCGCTCGCCACCGGGGCGGGCACCGTCCACGACTACCGCGAGCGCGTCGAGCAGAACCTGGCCCGCAAGGCCGAGGACATGCTCAGCACGGTCCTGGGACCGGGCCGGGCCACCGTCCGCGTCAGTGCCGTGGTCGACATGAACAGTGTCAACACGATCACCGAGACCTATGACCCGACGGCCAAAGTCGCCACCAAAGAGGAAATCACCAGCAATTCGCAGACCGACGCCGGCGGATCGGGTCAGAAGACGCCCACCGGCGTCACCAAACGGGACGAAACCACGGTGACCGAGTATCAGGTCGGCAAGACGGTCCGACAACAAACGGTTCTGCCGGGCGCGATCAAGTCGCTGTCGGTCGCGGCATTCGTGGATCTGACCGCGGATGCCAACGCCCCCGCCCCGGGCGGCTCCCCGGCGCTGATCATGCAGGTCGCCGAGGTCGAGCAGATCATCCGCATGGCGCTGGGTCTGAGGGAAGACGACTCTCTCAAGGTGGTCAACGCCCGGTTCCATCGGGCCGCCGAGCCCGGCCTGGAGCAGGAGCCGGCCGACTGGTCCCGCTATCTTGCCCTGGCCCGTCACCTGTCCCTGGGCATCATGGCCGTCTGCGCGTTGATCGTTCTGCGGACGTTCCACCGGGCCCGGCCCAGGGCCCCGGCGGGGGAGCTGCCTCCGGGCGCCGGTCCCGGCGGTTTGCTGTCCGCCGGAGAGTCGATCGCCGAGCCGGTTCTCGTGCGCCGACAGATCGCCCAGGCGTTGCGGCAGAACCCGGACCAGGTCCGGCAGATGTTCCTGAGTTGGATTCAAGAGAAGGAGTAGCATTCCCGTGCCCCTGACAGGCAAACAGAAGGCCGCCATTCTTCTGACCACCCTGGATGCGACCACCGCCGCGGAGTTGCTCAAGGGCGTCGATGCCGCCACCGTGCAGGACCTGGCGGTCGAGCTGAGCTACTTGGACGCCACCGGCTTGCGCGATACCCGGCAAATGACCGACGTCGCCCGCCAGTTCTGCCATTCGCTGCGGCAGGAATCCGGATTTCACTTCAAGAATTTCCTGCGGGACATGCTCCGCAACTCCGTCGGCCAGGAGCAGGCCCAGCGCATCCAGCAGGGAATCCAGGACCTGCTGCAGAAGCGCGACCCGTTCCTGTCCCTCCGGTCGGCCCAGGTGCAGACCCTGGCGGCGGCCCTGGAGACCGAGCACCCGCAGGCCGTGGCGGTCGTGCTGTCGGAGCTGCCGCCCAAGAAAGGCTCGGAGCTGCTCGCTCTGTTGAGCGAAGGGGTGCGGGTCAGCGCGATCAGCCGCATGACCAGCATCGCCAGCACGGCGCCGGAAGCCAAAATCAGGATTGCCCAACTGGTCCAGGCGAAGATCGAGAACGCGGCGGCCGGCTCCCAGGCCGGCACTGCTGTTTCGATCCGTCCTGAACAGTCCCTGCGGCAAGTCGCCGTGCTGGTGCGCAACCTCGACAAAGAGGTCCGCGACGGGGTGCTCGAGGCGGTTCGCCAGAAGGACCAGGAAACCGGCGACAAGATCGCGAGCCTCATGATCGTCTGGGAGGATCTTCCCCTGGTGAACGGCCGCTCGTTGCAGCAGGCGCTGCGCGGCCTCGACGAACGGCAGTTGGCCCTGGCCCTGCACGAGGCCCCCGAGGAAATCATGCGGAAGATCAAGGCGAATATCTCGGAACGCGCCGCAGGGATGGTGGAGGAGGAGACGTCCTTGATGGCCGCGCCCAAGAAAGACGATGTGCGTCTCGCTCAGGACAGTATTCTCAGCAACCTGCGCGAGTTGAACAAGAACGGCGAATTGAGCTTCGAAGAG